>JALWGG010000207.1 GCA_027013765.1 Acidilobaceae archaeon | reverse complement strand
ATATAGGGCTGAGCGACTTCCCGGTGGAGCTAGTCGACGCTGCCAGGAGCTGCCTGTCTAGGGTGGATGTGGAGGTCCTCCAGGTCAGGTATAATATAGTTGAGAGGCAGGCGGAGAAGGAGCTCATACCCTATGCAGAGGAGAATGGCATGAGCGTCCTGGCATGGAGCCCCCTGGCGAAGGGAGCAGTCCTGGGCAAGTATACGCTTGAGGAGGCTAAGAAGCTGAGCGATGTGAGGAGCGACGACCCGCTATTCTACCCAGAGAACTATGAGCAGGTGCTGGGGCTGGCGAGGCTGGTCAAGGAGGTAGCAGACAAGTATGGGAAGACCCCAGCCCAGGTGGTGCTGAACTGGCTGATCGGGTATAGCGACACGGTAATACCAATACCGGGAGCCAAGAGGCCTGAACAGGTTGAGGATAACGCTGGAGCCGTCGGGTGGAGGCTGGACTATAGCGACTGGAGGCTGCTGGATGAGGAGAGTAAGAGGCTTAGGATCACATATGTCACATGGTAACTTGATTAACCACAATCCACAACCCCTACCAGACCCGGGGCGGTGTGATGGAGTACATAGTCATGAAGATAAGCGGGTCCCTACTGGAGGACCCGCCCAAGGATTTCTATGCAAGGCTTAGGAGCGAGGTCCTCTCGCTAAGGGACAGGTTCGGGATTGTTATAGTAGCTGGAGGGGGGAGGCTGGCCCGGGATAGGGTGAAGGTCCTCGAAGCCCTTGGAATGCCTAAGGGCATAAGGGACTTGGCCGGGATTGAGGCTGCAAGGCTCAACGCGTTCACACTAGCCGCGGCACTCCACCCGTACTCGCCCCTAGAGGTTCCAAGGACCGTGTATGAGGTTCTGGAAGCCCTGGGTAGGGGCATGATCCCGGTGGTTGGAGGATTCCAGCCTGGGCAGAGCACCAATGCAGTGTCGGCGGTTATTGCAGATACTATAGGTGCAAGGCTTATCATAAATCTGCTGCATGGGGTGCAGGGGATCTATGACCGGGATCCCGGCTCTCCTGGGGCAAGGATGTTGTCGAGGGTGTGTTATGACGAGATGGAGGGGATCATAGCAAGATTCAGCCAGGAGCCCGGTGGGTACACGCTATTCGATAGAGTAGCACTTGAAATAGTTAGGAGGAGTGGGATAGACGTTGTATTCGCGGATGGAAGGGATCCACGTGTAATCGGCAGGATAATAGAGGATCCATCCAGCACTGGGAGCATGCTCACTAGCTGCTAGGCTTCAAGGCCTCGACGAGGCCCCATATAGTCCCGTAGTAGAACATCTTGGATATTACAGGGTTACTGCTGCTATATAGCTTGGACGCTGTTGGCACATGGTTTGCAACGTATTCAGCCACCTTATCAATGTCGGTAATGCCCTCCTCCAGAGCGCTCTTGACAGCATCGATCCACCTCTTAACCTCGCCTAGATGCATCCTGAGGTAGTCGGTGGCATCAACTATGGTCCCATAGTGGCCCGGCGCGGCCTCCCTAGGCATAGACTCGATCATCCTCTCAACGCTATTCAGATACGCATCCGGCTTGAATGGAGGCGGCGTGCTTGGCAGCTGGACCACCTCCCCCTCATACTCTATAACGATCCCAGCAGAGTCTCCTAGAAACATTAAGCCGTGCCTCTCAAGGTATATACTCATATGGTGGCTCGCATGGCCAGGGGTATGGAGGATCCTAAACCTCTCACCCCCAACCTCAACCACGTATCCATCCTCAGCAGAGACTACAGAGCCCTCAGGCACGGGCTCCGGCTTCCCATACAGATCCGCCACAGGGCCTAGAACACTCCTGGAAGCGCTCCATAGCTTCTCAGGGTTTACTATATGCCTAGCACCACGGGGATGGACGAGGACCTTCACGCCAGGGAACATCCTAGCCAATGCTCCTGAAGCACCTGCATGATCTAAGTGGATGTGAGTCAGGATAATCCACTCAAGCCTGGCACCCTCGCTCCTGACGGCGTCATAAACCCGGCGCCACGTGGAATGGGGGCCGGTATCGATAAGGACAGCTGTGTCACCCAGAAGAATCAGGTAGGACGCAATCAACCTTTCACCCATAGGAGTAACATCGATAATCCTAAGCCTCACAATCCCCCCCACGCATATACTATGTAGGAAAGGGTATTTACAGTATCTGCAGTAACATGTACGATACTCTCGACAGGCTGTGCTAAAGCCTAGCCTTTATACTGTATACCAGTGAATACTACTAGCAGGGTGAAGGGTATGGATACACTACGCGTAGCATCTATACTGGTAGCCATAGTGATAATAGCTGGAATAGCATATACACTCCAGCAGGGGGGAGGCGGGGAGGTTGTAAAGGAGTCAACCACAACTAGCACAGCAACCACAACCCCGGTAGAGGAGACCCAGGCCAAGGCAACGCATACATCAACAACGCAAACCACGTCAAAGACTACTAAGACGACTAGGACTACTATTACACGGGAGCCCTATACCACTACAACCACTACACATGAGAATACAGAGACTGAGACCAGGCAGGAGGCCAGCGAGGCAACCCACACAAAGACGAGCAAGGAGCATGGAGAGGGGATCACGCCACTACCCCCACCGGGTACCACACACACTATGAAGCAGGATGAGAATGCAAGGACCATCAAGATCGAGAGGGTTTTCAAGGGCGAGAATGGATGGGTTAAGGTGAAGGGGCTATCAATATCATATGACGAGGATAGAGGGGTCTTAAACATTACAATCCAGCTTTCAACACCAGACCCCTGCTGGAAGGTTAAGGTGGACTTGAATGCAGAGAACAAGACAGCCCAGGTCACGCTCATAGCAACCAGGAACCCTCAGGATATATGTGTGATGATGGTTAAGGACACCACTGTAACAGCTGCAGGACCCGCCAGAGAGATGCCAACAACTATAATACTAAAGATAGTTGTAGACGGGAGCGTCGAGGAGATACCGATAAATATAGGGGAGGAGTATACTGGTAAGTAGCAAAACATAGATATAGTAATCTAGAGCATTTTTATATAATTTTAATTCATTTAACTTTTTCATGCTATACGTATAGCCTCAATATTATATTTATATGCTTGTCCTTCCAAAGGTATCGCTGAAAACCGCCCGGGGGGTGACGGTGTGCATGAGTAGAAACATAGTAGTAGAGGCATATAAGCACCCGAGCGTCGAGGAGTATGAGGTAGAGCTTGTGGAGAGGAAGGGGCTCGGCCATCCAGATTATATTAGTGATGCAGCCGCGGAGGCTGCAAGCAGGGCCCTAAGCCTATACTACCTTGAAAGGTATGGGAGGATACTCCACCACAACCTGGACAAGGTCCTCCTGGTGGGTGGCCAGGCGTCGCCTAGGTGGGGTGGAGGAGAGGTTATACAGCCGATCTACATCATAGTCTCCGGCAGGGCCACCACGGAGGTTAAGACTAGCGACGGTATAGAGAGTATACCTGTGGGTACCATCATAATTAATGCAGTTAAATCCTGGATAAGGGAGAACTTCAGGTTCCTAGACCCAGATGAGCATATGATCATTGATTACAAGATCGGGAAGGGGAGTGTAGATCTTGTAGGCCTCTTCGAAGCATCGGAGAGCGTGCCGAGGGCCAATGACACAAGCTTCGGCTCAGGCTATGCCCCGCTATCCACCCTGGAGAGGCTTGTTTATGAGACTGAGAGGCTCCTGAACAGTAGGGAGGTGAAGTCGCGTATACCAGCCGTTGGGGAGGATATAAAGGTTATGGGGCTTAGAAGGCGGGATAAGATTGAGCTCACGATAGCCTCCGCCATCATATCCCATAAGGTCCTCGACCCGGGCGAGTATCAGGCTGTTAAGGAGGAGGTCAAGGAGATCGTATTAGACCATGCATCCAGAATAGCGCCAAACAGTGATGTAAACGTTTACGTGAACACGGGCGATCTACCCGACAAGAACGTGTACTACCTTACAGTCACAGGCACGAGCTCGGAGCATGGAGATGATGGCATGACTGGCAGGGGTAATAGAGCTAACGGCCTGATAACACCACTAAGGCCTATGAGCTTAGAGGCTACCGCCGGAAAGAACCCGGTTAGCCATGTAGGCAAGATATATAATGTCGTCGCTAATGATGTGGCCTATAAGATTTATAATGAGGTGTCGGGGGTGAAGGAGGTCTACGTGAAGATCCTGAGCCAGATAGGAAGACCAATAGACGACCCCTTGGTGGCGGATGTAAAGGTGAAAGTGGATGACGGGAGGGAGGTCACTCCGGATATGAGAAGGGAGATAGAGGGCATAGTTGACGAGGCGCTAGCTGGTATAACCAGGTACACCGAGAAGATCATCAAGGGGGAGGCACAACTATTCTAGAGGCGCCGCGAACGAATATACTAAATACTAACCCTCGACCAGGGGCGGCTTGCCTGACCTCGGGTTTTGATTAGTAGTTTTCACATATATGTTTTAGTGTGTCAAATATTTGCTATAGTGATAATGCTCCAATAATACAACATTCTCCCGTGGACTGGTCTAGAAGATCGTTTAACGGTGTTGGCTATTGGCAGGTATTGTGCCACCCCAGGAGTATTGGTGGATGTTATTCAAATACTACCTCCTAGCCGCGTTCGTGCTGGCTGGAGGGGTCACCGCACTCCTAGTATACTTCTTCTCGAAGTATAGGGCGTCTAGTGAGGACGAGTTCGCTGAAGACTACCCGGGTCCTGGCAGGGTGCCCACAGGGTTTGCCAAGATAGGTGCAACAAAGTACATGCTTGTAGTCACAGGGATCATAGTGCTTGGGCTAACAATAGCCACTTATCCATATACAGAGTATGTAGAGCTAACGCCGAGCAGCCCCGATATTGTTATCTGGGTTACAGGCTATACCTTCGGGTGGAGATTCGAGTACCCTCCAGACCTGGGTGGATTCACGACTATAAATGAGGTAGTTCTCCCAACGGATACAGTGGTGGAGTTCAAGGTTACAAGTGACGACGTATTCCATGCCTTCGGCATCCCGGAATTCAAGGGCGCCAAGGTGGATGCAATTAAAGGAATAGTAAACAGCCTCTGGATAAAGACGCCAAGCCAGCCTGGAGAATATGACATATTCTGCTATGAACTATGCGGTGTAGGCCATAGCCTGATGAAGGCAAAGTTGAAGGTCGTGACTCCGGAGGAGTTCAAGGAGTTTATAGAGTCAAAGAGGTGATGAGCTGTGGGGGTCCTAGAGTGGGTTAAGAGGTGGGTTACAACAACGAACCATAAAGATATCGGGATCCTATACATGGTCACGAGCATCTACTTCTTCCTAGTGGCTGGTGTACTAGCTCTAGTATTCAGGACCCAGCTTGCGTTCCCTGAAGAGGAGATACTTACGGGTTCCGAGTTTAACCAGGCAGTAACCATTCACGGCCTCCTAATGCTACTCTGGTTCATGTCACCCTTCGAGATCGGGCTTGCAAACTATATCATGCCACTGCAGATCGGTGCAAGGGACCTAGCATTCCCTAGGCTGAATGCTCTAAGCTACTGGCTATACCTTGCCAGCGGCCTACTCCTGGTGGCTGGCTTCTTTGTCCCCGGTGGAGCCGCTGATATGGGGTGGACGCTATACGCTCCTCAAAACGTCTTATTAACCGGCAAGGGCACTGTGCTGGCGGCAGTCGCTATCATACTGCTAACGGCATCCGTCACCGTCGGTACAGTCAACATGGTGGTTACCATAGCAAGGATGAGGGCTCCAGGCATGACATGGAGCCGTGTGCCAATGTTCACCTGGGGAGTACTGTTCTCAGTATTGATGATGTGGCTTGCATTCCCACCCCTAGCAGTCGGAGCAGCGGCCCTGCTCCTGGATAAGCTACTGGGGACGGCGTTCCTGACATCGGTCGAGGGAGGCGCATTATTATGGGACCACCTATTCTGGTTCTTCGGCCACCCAGAGGTCTATGTACTACTCCTACCAGCCCTGGGAGCTATGGCTGATATAGTGTCTGTATTCGCTAGGAGGCAGTTATACGCGCGTAGATTCCTCCTGATAGCATTATTCGCTGCTACAGCATTGAGCTATCTGGTCTGGATGCACCACATGTTTATAACTGGTACAAGCCTAAACGTTAGGAAGATCTTCAGCGTTACCACAGCCCTAATATCGATACCATTCGAGATGGCGACACTAGCCCTCATAATGACCCTCTACAAGGGTAGGATAGTCTATAGGGCGCCGCTATTATACACGATCGCCGCGATATTCTTCTTCATACTCGGGGGCTCCACCGGGGTCTTCCAGGCAGCGATAATACTTGACAGAGCCTTCAGGGGGACATACTGGGTTGTAGCACACTTCCGCTACATAATGGTTGGAGCCGTAACCCTGGGCCTACTAGCCGCCCTATACTACTGGTGGCCTAAGATAACGGGGAGGCTGTATAACGAGAGGCTGGCCAAGATACAGCTGATACTCCTATTCATCGGGATAAACCTCTTGTATCTGCCGCAATTCCTCCTCATTGACATGCCTAGAAGATATTACACATACCCTGCCGAGTGGAAGCTTCTAAACCAGGTATCGACACTAGGCTCCTACATAGTAGGCCTAGGATTCCTACTGGGAGCATACATACTCTACAAGTCACTCCGCCACGGGGAAAAGGCGCCTCCGAACCCCTGGAACGCGTGGGGGATAGAATGGACGACACCATCACCACCGCCCAGACACAATTATGAGGGTCAGCCTGTTGTCAGGAGTGACGGGAGGATAGAGTATGTGAGTGAAGCCTCGCTAGCGGGAAGCGGCGTCCATATCCCCGATGGAGGCCACAGCTACACATTCCATGAACACTGGTCGGGGAACCCAGCATTGATCGGGTTGGCACTATTCATTACAGGCCTGGGCATAGCACTCTCCAAGGCCCTAATGCTAGCAGGCCTGGCATTGCTGATAGTAGCTGTGGCTAGATGGGTTAGAGACGACTATTACTCGAAGTTCCACGAGGAGGAGCCGGGATACATGGAGACGTGGCCCTTCACAGGGATAGATAAGAATAGGCTCGGCATGTGGGTGTTTGTAACTAGCGAGATGTTCCTGTTCGGCTCGCTGATAAGCGTTGCCCTATTCATAATGAGTAGGAGCCTAGCATGGACACCCGGATATATTCATCATGACCCATATTTGGGGCTACTCAACACAATAATACTATTCAGCGGCACGCTATTCTACAGTCTAGGGTACTATACGTATAAGAATGGGGCAAGGATCAAGCCACTGATGCTCCTCATGGGAACATTCTTCACAGGACTACTATTCCTGTTCATAAAGTCGATTGAATGGACAAGGCTAATAGCAGAGGGATATACCCTGTCAAGCGGCTTGCAGGCACAGCTCTACTACGTGCTTACGGGGGTGCACGCTGCACACGTCCTAATAGGTATCATAGCAACACTATATCTAATATTCAAAATGGCCCTTGATAAGAATGTTAGCCTGACAACGCTCATTATGCTCGGCATCTACTGGGGGATCGTTGAGATCGTCTGGACAATACTCTTCCCACTATTCTACCTAATTTAGGGGGTGGTGGTGGATGGGTAGAGAGCCAGTATTATATGTTTCCGGGTGGACGGCTCTAGTAGTCACGGCCTTCCTTGAAGTGTTCCTGATAATGAATGGTATAGTTAGGAATACGTTGGCATTCACCATATCAATAGCCATGATACAATCAACGATAATAGCATACATATACCAGCACCTGAAGTATGAGGAGTCAAGCGTTAAAATGCTCCCCCTAACATCATTCCTAATGCTCCTAGTCCTAGTATCAGCCGCCATAACTAGTGTACTAGCATGCACACCATACCTAGGGTGACTGGGGGATGGACGGTAAGCAGGCCGTGATAGGCCTCATAGGCCTGGCAGGGCTACTACTCCTCCTCGCCATACTATACCAATTACTAGCGTAGGCCTAGTGTGGGGTGCTGTCATAATGAAGAAAGGATTTGTCCTATCACTTGCTAGCATTGCATCAATACTTGGGACAATAATTATTGGGGGAATCGTCAAGGCAAGCAACGCTGGCATGGCTTGTGGAGTTGATTGGCCTCATTGTAATGGTAGCCTAATACCCATAGGGCTTCTAAGCGACCACGGAGTAGCCTTGGAGTATTTCCACAGGATCGCGGGTGCAACGTCGCTAGTGAGCGTCGCAATACTGGCCATAACTTCTGCTAGAGAAGGCGGCGTGGAGGCATATCTATCAATGGCCGCACTGATAGTGCTTGTAATACAGGCTATGATAGGTATGGTTGTAGTCAAATCCTACCTGGAAGATACACTTGTAGCGGCTCACCTAGCCCTAGCATCAATCTCACTAGCCCTGGTATCAGCTCTAGCCGGAATCTATTATGCAAGGAGCAGTGGGTGAGATTTTTGGAGATTAGGCCTGTGCATATAGTACTTGTTGCGGGGCTAATACTAGGAGCGTCTCTATCTCTAAACCTTTACCTATATTTTGAAGGATTCTACATAAAAGCCGATAATCCATCCACAGCCAAGCTGAAAACGGTAGACCTATACTATGTGAATAAGAGCATGTTCCCCATGATCGTGGACACCACAATCGGCGAGACTCGAATACCCGTTCCAGGAAAGATAAATATATTCACACCACAATATATAAACTGTCCTGACATATGCCATATGGAATCCCTGATACTAGTATAT
>JALWGG010000206.1 GCA_027013765.1 Acidilobaceae archaeon | reverse complement strand
GCATACGGCTGGGATTCCTGGGCTGTGTTCTCTTCCGTCCTCAAGGAGTTGAGGCCTGACATAGAGCTGATGGACCCCGTTTATACAAAGCTTGGCACAACAGACTATGCCAGCTATATTGACGAGTTTAACAGGCAGAAACCGGACATTATATTCTCCAGCCTGTGGGGAGGCGATGCGGCCACATTCTTTAAACAGGCTGTACAGAAGGGGTTGTTTAATAACATAAAAGCGTATATAAACCCGATGCTGGGGGCGACTGACACGCTAAAAGCCATAGGAGATGAGAATGTCCCCCAGGGCGGCGCGGATATATGGGGTAGCGGCAGGTACTGGTTCAACTATCCACCCCCAAGCGTCTATCCAGTCAACAAGGTGTTTGTAGACAACTTCAAGAACAAGTATGGGGAGTACCCCGCATATGTCTCGGGCACCAGCTATACAGCACTCTACGCCGTTAAAGCTGCGGCGGAGAGGGCATACATAGAGAAGGGTGCGTGGCCCGATGTGGATGACTTCGTCAAGGCGATGGAGGACCTAGTGGTAGCGGCGCCCATGGGCCCTGTATATATCAGGGGTGACGACCATCAAGGCATGTATGAGGTATACTGGGGCCGCCTAGCCCGTGGCGGGGGAAGGTACCCGCACCCGGTCCTAGAGGACCTCAAGGTGTTCAGCCCCTTCAAGGTGTTCCCGGAGCCTCTCAAGACCAGGGTGGAGTGTTGACTGGGATAGGGTGCTCTCAGGGGTGGTTGATGCAGGATTCCTGGTGGCACAGCTGGTAAACGCCCTCTTCTACTCCTCCATACTTTTTATGGTTGCATCCGGGCTGAGCCTGATATTCGGCATCACAAGGATACTCAATCTAGCACATGGAGCCTTCTACATGCTAGGTGCTTATATAATGTATACAGTAATGGCGGCGTTGCCTAGAGGCGGAGTCTCAGCTGTGCTGGGCATCCTCGCTGCTGGTGCCGGGCTGGCTATTGTCGGCTTCATAGTCGAGGCTGGCCTCCTAAGGAGGGTCTACAACAAGCCCGAGGAGGTCCAGTTACTCCTGACTTTCGCCCTGATCCTGGTTATGGATGACCTTGTAAAGATTATCTGGGGGCCTGAGTATAAGTCGCTCACAACCCTCCCCTGGGGCTCGGTGTCCGTGGGAGAGTATACAATACCAGTGTACCATCTGGTCGTGATCATAGTTGCACTAGCATCTGCCCTAGGCTTGTGGATGCTCTTCACAAGGACCAACATTGGTAAGAGGATTAGGGCCTCAGCCTCATACCCAGAGGTGGCTGAGGCTCTTGGAGTTAATACTAGGATGATGTTCATGGCTACATTCATGCTGGGCTCCGCCCTGGCAGGAGTCTCAGGAGCGCTGGCCGGCCCCGTGCTGACAGCGTATCCTGGAATGGGTACTGAGGCCATCGTGCTGTCGTTTGCGATAATAGTTATCGGGGGTATGGGTAGCATACTTGGGGCCCTAGTTGGCGCCTTGATTGTCGGGTTCAGCAGGACCATAATGGCCGTCACATACCCCGTGATGGAGGTTGCACTGATCTATATCGTGATGGCTGTAGTACTCCTAGTCAAGCCTACAGGACTGTTTGGAGGCAGGGAGGTGGAGAGGAGGTGAGGCCTGGCGACTATACTAGCCTTATAATAGTGTTCGCGCTCCTAGCGGCAGCCCCTATAGTGGCTGGGCCCTTCTATACAAGGCTCCTTGCCACAGGAATCCTCTACGGAATGGCTGCTGTCGGCTTCAACATCCTCTTCGGCTACACGGGGCTACTCAGCTTCGGCCACGCAATGTTCTGGGGCACTGGTGGGTATGTTGTAGCTATTGCAACTACCAAGCTAGGCTTGCCATTCCCTATATCCCTAGCCGCCGCCCTAGCCGTGGTCGGCATTGTTGCACTGGTTACAGGCTTCCTGAGCCTTAGGCATACAAGGATCTACTTTGCGATGCTGACATTAGCCTTTGGCCAGCTGATCTACGCCATAGCCCTGAAGTGGAGGAGTGTTACGGGTGCTGATGAGGGGATCTACGGGATCCCCCGCCCCCTGGGGGACGTCACGCTATACTACTACCTGATCCTAGCAGTATCACTCGCCGTGCTGGCCGCCGCGCTAAAGATGCTCAAGAGCCCTCTGGGGTTGGCGTTCAGGAGTATAAGGGATAACTCGTTCCGTGCAGAGGTTGTCGGATACCCAGTAAATAGGCTTAGACTACTAAGCTATATCATAAGCGGCCTGATAACAGGCATAGCAGGTGCACTATACGCTCCTCTACAGACGTCGATAAATCCCGAGTCGCTCTACTGGACATTTAGCGCCGCCATAGTATTCATGACTATACTGGGAGGTCCTAGGGTATTCATAGGCCCATTCATAGGGGGGCTCTTATACGTCTTCATACAAGACGCCGCAATGGGGGTTACAGAGTACTGGTTGCTAGCTACTGGCGCGACGATCGGTGCACTAATACTACTTCTCCCGGAGGGGATTGTCGGGTATATCTGGAGGAGGCTCGGGGGGAGGCTGGAGTGAGGCCAGTCCTAATCGTTGAAGACGTTAGGAAGTATTATGGGAAAGTCACCGCAGTAGACGGGGTGAGCCTTACAGTCGAGGAAGGTAGAGTAGTCGGGCTGATAGGCCCAAACGGTGCAGGCAAGACCACGCTACTTGACATAATCTCGGGCATAGTAAAGCCAGACGCTGGCAGGGTCAAACTAGCCACCCCCGGGGGGGAGATCGACCTAACGGGGAAGCCTATATCATATATAACCAGGATG
>JALWGG010000205.1:8309-8765 GCA_027013765.1 Acidilobaceae archaeon | reverse complement strand
CTCCTAGGGGTTGCCGACGGCTTCCCGCCTCTAGGTGTCGAGGATCAGCAGGACAACGGACAGAAGATAGAGTTCCTGAGGAAGATCGGCTACAAGAGGGGCTAGTAGAACTCCTCGACGAACTCCCTTATCCTCTCAACCCCCTCAACTATATTTCTCCTAGACGTGGCGAAGCTGAAGCGGACGAACTCCACGCCAGCCTTGTCGGGGAATGACGAGCCTGGCAGCAGTAGTACTCCCTTAGTGAATAGTAGCCTCTTCACCATCTCCTCCGCTGTAGCCCCCATCCTTGCTAGGAGCCCCGACACCCTGGGGAACATGTAGAATGCCCCCTGGGGCTTGTAGGACTCGAACCCCTTGACGTCTTCAAGTAGGCTTGCCAGCAGTGAGGCCCTGGCGGAGAACTCCCTCACCATCTCCTCCACGCGGCCCCAGTCACCCATTATAGCCTCTACA
>JALWGG010000205.1:0-8299 GCA_027013765.1 Acidilobaceae archaeon | reverse complement strand
GCGAAGCTGGGCGCACAGCTATATAGGGTCACTGCTAGGTCCATCAGCTTGGGCACGACCTCCCTCCTGGCTACTATATAGCCAAGCCTCCACCCTGTCATGGAGAAGGTCTTGGAGAACCCGTTTATGTAGACTATGTTGTCCCTCCAGTCGCTGAATGATAGGAAGCTCTTGAACCCGGCGTCATAGACGAAGTTGTCATATATCTCATCTACAACCACGACCAGCCCCCTCCTCCTGGCAAGCTCATAAATAGCCTCCACCTGGCCGGGGGGGAACACCGCCCCAGTAGGGTTGTGGGGGTTTGTTACTACTATAGCCCTCGTCGACCCGGTGACAGCGTCCTCGATCGCCTCCACATCCAGCTCGAACCCGACCCCGGGGGTGAACTTCATGGGGACGAACCTAGGCCTCCCCCCGAACAGCTTCACAACCTGGGCATAGGCATAGTAGCTTGGCTCAGGTATTATCACCTCGTCCCCGGGCCTGACGTAGGCGGCTAGCCCCATGAATACAGCCGTCTTAGCCCCGGTGGTGACGATGACCTCCTCAGGATCCACACCAGCGCCATACCTGTTGTTCAGGTACCATGCTATAGCCTCCCTGAGCTCCGGTATGCCGGCAGTCTCCGTGTAGCCCGTGAACCCCTCATCCAGGGCCCTCTTTGCAGCCTCCCTTATATGGGTTGGTGTCACATAGTCTGGCTGGCCTATCCCGAAGCTTATAACCCTCAAACCCCTCCTGGCCGCCTCCCTGGCTAGGGATAGATAGGCGAACCCCGTCTCCCCAATGATCTCGTCCAGGACGGGGGTATAGTCTAGGGTTGGAGTCTCAACCATGATAGTGCACCAAATATCTATGAAGCGTTTAGAGGTTTAAGTTAATTTGAGGGCAGCAGGCTATACAACCGGGGTGCCCTGGGTTTGGGTAAGGGCAAGGTGAGGGTAAGGGTTACATGGTACAAGGTCAAGGAGGCCCGGTTCGGCGACGTCAGGATGGATGTGCTGTACCCTGTAAAGGAGTATGAGACCCTTGAGGCCGGGGAGCCCCTAGACATCATGCTAAGGGTCTCAGAGGAGAATGCAAAGAGTGGTGTAGGAGACTTCTTCGAGGTTGTAGTGGAGGACAAGGAGGCTAGGAGGATAATGGGTGAGGCTCCGCGGAGGGCTTGGAGGGGTAGGACTAGGACCGTGAAGATCTTCCCCCGGCCAGCCAGGCTCGTCAGGGTCGGGGTTGTGCATAGGGATAAGCTCTCCAGTGAGGGCGGGGCTGGCGTGGAGCTATTCAGCATTGAGGATGTTAAGTGGTATAAGCCAAGGGCCAGGGTATTCGTGTATGAGGGCCACCTGGAGGCTGGCAGCGACGTGGCGGCAATCATACTGGAGACCGAGTTGGGTCCTAGGATAGTTATTCCATCCTCCAGGAGGAGGCGATCCTCTCAGCCTCGGCCTCAATCATAGCCCACACCTCCTGGGAGTGCTTGTTTAGGAGGTGCCTGTAGAGGCCTAGCATCGAGGCTAGCCTAGCCCCGCACAGTCTACACTCGACCACGTGTGTTGATGGCCTCAGCCTCAGCCCCACGTTGGCTGCCGCCTCGATCATGTAGCTGGGGGCCCCCGGCTTCCTTGCCCTCATCCCTGTTGCAATCTTTGCGGCATATGCTATGAGCTCGCTGGAGACCCTCACACCAGGGCACCTAGGGGTATATGGGGTCTAGGTGGATCTCCTCCGCGTCCAGCACCACGGGGACTATCTCTATATATTCTCTTATTAGTGAGGTGTTTATCTTGGGCATGAGGACCTTCTCGATCTGGAACACGCCGGCAGGGTTCTTCATCTCCACCCTGATCCTGAGTGGCCTGTGCGAGCCGTAGTCTATGTCGACCCTCTTTATGCTTAGGGCCGAGATCGCGTGTATATCCGTCTTGCCCCTGCTATACGGTAGCCTAGCCCTCCCTTCAGCCATATCTGTAGCGTCTGCAACCTTGACTATGCTGGCCTCTATTGTTAGGGCGTCAACGTTCATGGAGGTGGCGTAGATCGCGTGCATGACCTCAGCCTCTATATTGTATATAAGCTCCTCCTCATAAGGCCTCTCAAGGACCTTGGGCAGGATCCTATCCATTATCCCCTTGGCGAGCAGGGCGCCGGCGAACTCGTGGTTGGACCTGTGGACCGCGTTACCTATGTCATGCATATAGGCGGCAAGCAGGACTATGAGCCTGGCATACTCGTCCCCCGGCACGGTGCCGTCCATCACGCTTGAGGGCTGTATCCCGGATTCGAGTAGTATATTGAATATCTCAAGGGCGGACCCGGAAACTATAACTGCATGTACCGGCCCGTGGTCGTTGTATAGGAGCCTCTTCACGGCGTTGACGTTACTCATCCTGAGGAGGGCCCTAACCTCGGGGTCGCTCGTCAACAGCTTCCATGCACGTGAAAGCATGCTGGATGACTCCACGTGCTTGGTGACCAGGCTAGTCCCCACCGCCGCCACCTGTAACCTCCCTCCTAACCCACTCCAGATAGTCCTTGTTCCCCTCTACTATTGGCAGTGCTATGACCTCGGGGACCGTGTAGGGGTGTATCTTCTTGACCTCCCTGATAAGGTCCTCCACAACGTCCCTGAGGGTCTTCACTATCAGGAGGTCCTCACGGTCCTCATTCACCTTGCCCTCCCACCAGTAGTAGCTGGTTATGCCCTCAACTATGTTGACGCACGCTGCAAGCCTCTTCTCCACTAGGTGCTTGGCAATCCTGCCCGCCTCCCCCCGGGGCGTGGTTATGAGCACCACCACCTCGCCGCCATTACACACTGCAACCACCTTGGCAAGCAATAGGTATATGCAGAATCAGGGTTATATATGTTAGACCGGTATCGAGGGTATATGCATGCTATATCCATATGTACACTCGCCCGGGGATGCTGGACCCGCCCCGGTATTCTAGCAGCTCTACCCCGCTGCTGGACAGCCTGATGAGGTATACAATATCGATCCTAGCCCCCTCCAGGTCCTCAACCCCTATGGGGCCGTTGAAGTACCTTGAAACCAGGCTGAGGACCTCCCTGTATTCGACCAGCCTGGAGTCGGGGTCCTTGAAGAGCCATGGGGGCGCTATATCCTCTACGTTCATCGAGTATGGTACAGCCAGCCCGAACCTGTCGGCGGCCCCGCTATACATTGCAGCCTTATATATGATCCTTGCCTGGAGGTAGCTCGACGCCTCAAGCAGGACCCCGGGAGGGATGAAGCCCGTCTCCACCTCGATAACGATGGTCCCCCAGGGCGCCTCGCCGTAGACGTCGGCCCTATACCCGCCCCCCACCGCCCGCTCCACCTCAACGTCATAACCCTCAGTATACAGCTTGGAGGCCATTATGTACTGTAGGAGCGCGTGGTACCGGGCTAGCCCCCTCCTCCTGTATAGCCTGACAAGCCTGTCATAGACGTCCTTCAACCCGTTATAGTGCTGTACACCCATCAACCTATCGATCCTAGCAATATACGCCTCAAGAGGCGGATTCAATACCCAGGCCCAGTTTAATAAAGGTCCAATCCAAGGGATATATACTCTAATGGGTATTACCCAGCCACAACCTCCTCCTCAATATTGACGCCAGCCCTCCTCAGAGTGTTGTAGACGGGGCATAGCCTCCTGACCTGCTCTATAACCCTCGAATAATCCACACCGCCACCAACGATGTAGGTTATCTTGAGCCTCCTCAAGCCCTCGCCCAGGCTAAACTCGCCCTCAACCACAACCCTTACACTCTCAAACCCTATACCCATCCTACCTGCTATGATCCTGAACATGGAGGCCTCGCAGGATGCCAGACCCATTAGGAACAACTCCAGGGGAGACACGCCCTCTCCGGGCTCCATAGGCTCTGTTACTGTGACTTCAACGCTCCCAGCCCTAGCTACACTCTGGGAGTCGTGGATGCTGGCCTCGACCCTGACTATGGGTATCTCCACCATGTATACACCGCCTCTACAGTGTATCCTTATTACCATATTATAATCTATATTATTATTTTAAATACTAAAACACCGCCCAGTATCCCGGCCAAGCGCAGCATTGCCGGGTTTCCTAGGTCCTCCTGTCCAGCGCATCCCAGATCCTCCTAGCCATCCCGGGATCAGTCATTATACTGGTCCCGATAAGTAGCGCGTCAGCCCCGGCATTGATTGCTTTGAGGGCCCTCTCAGGGCTGGTTATCCCGCTCTCTGCAACGATTATCCTATCCTCCAGGAGGCTCCTGGCCCTCCTAATATCCCGGAGCATGTCGTCAAATCTTATGGCTAGTGTGTCTAGCCTCCTAGAGTTTATCCCAACCATGGACCCGGGACAGGCTGTTGCCATGGTGGATAGTGTCTCTAGCCTACTGGCTTCAAGGAGGACCTCAAGCCCGAGGCTCCTCGCCTCCCTGCAGAGGGTCTCGACGCTATTATGTGTGTGGGCCTCTGCAATCACTAGTACCGCTGACGCCCCGAGCCTCGCGGCTAGCTCTAGCTGGCTCCTGCCGGATATGAAGTCCTTCATGAGCACGGGCTTGTAGCCGGAGAATATTGGTATCAGCTCTATGCTTCCACAGAACCAGGCTGGCTCTGTGATGACAGAGTAGCCGTCTGCATAGTCCACGGTCTCCCTGATGTAGCTCCACGGGGTCCTGTATGATATGAATCCTCTGGATGGGCTACACCTCTTATACTCTATGACCAGTGAGAATCCCCTAGCGTCGACGCCAGACCTTATAGACTCGGCTAGGCTGGCCCGCGTAGCTACACCCTCCAGCGCCCTTGCCCTCTCCCTAGAGGCCTCCATAGCTTCATCGAGGAACCCCATCACATGCACCTCCTAACGCTCTCTACCAGCTTGAGGACCTTCCACGGGTCCTTGACCCCAGGCCCCTCCTCGGGCCAGCTACTCGCATCCACAAGGTAGGGTCTGGCCTGTAGCATGCAGATCCTTTCGGGGTTAAGCCCTCCAGCGATACCCATCCTGGGATGGCACTCTGCTACCACCCGAGCTACTCGTGGGGGTAGAGGCGGCCCGCCCTTGACTCTATCGGCCAGCACATACTCCACCCGCATGCCCTGGAGGGTGCATGGGTCCAGGGGAGTCCACGACCCGTTCCATAGGGTTGCAGGGGCGGTGGTGAATCCTAGGCTCTCAAGTGCGGGTATAAGCCCCTCAAGGGCCTCGGGGGGTGGTGTTGGGTGTAGCTGGAGGGTCCTTATATAGCCTAGCCTTGAGGAGGCCTCAAGGACCTCCTCAACGCTGTAGCCGTGCATGACGAGCACGGGAGTGGACCTGGAGATTGTGGATGCCAGCATATCAGCCTCCATGGGGCTCACAGACCTGGGCCCTCCCCTCCTGGAGGAGACCATGCCTATATAGTCAACCACTCCATCCAACAGGTCAATACTACTAGTATCCTTAACGCCGCATATCTTCACCTTAACCATCTCCACCACCATAGGCGTCAGTGTCAAGCAGTCCATGCCCGCTCATGTTGAATACTATAACAGTGCCGGGGCTAGCCCTGCGCACGAGGTCCACGACTGCTGAGATGGCGTGGGCGGTTTCAGGGGCGGGTATCACCCCCTCACTCCTAGAGAATAGTACCGCGTCCCTCAAAACCCTATCCTGGCTATAAGCCCTAGCCTCAACCACCCCAAGCCTGCGCAGCAGGCTTAGGCTGGGAGCTGCTGCGTGGTACCTTAAACCAGCAGCGTGGAGGGGTGGGGGTACATGGCTCCTGCCCAGGGTGTACATTTTTGCTAGTGGTAGTATAAGGCTTGAGTCGAACCCGTCATACATGTACTCTCCACGTGTCAGCTTGGGGGAGGCGCTGGACTCCGCGGCTATGAACCTTGTAGACTTGAATCCCTCGCCGCGCAGCATCGAGCCTATCATTGGATAGGTGAACCCGGCGAAGTTACTCCCGCCCCCGACGCATGCAACCATGTAATCCGGCTCCCCCTCCACCTGGTCGAGGACCTCCAGTCCGATGACTGTCTGGTGGATTAGCACCGCCTCCAACGCGGATCCAGGCAGGTACCTCCTCCCATCATCCTCTAGAGCGTATTCGACTGCCTCAGCTATAGCTATCCCGAGGCTCCCTGGATGCTCATCCCCGAACCCCCTACCGGTCTTGGTAGCCCTGCTGGGGCTGGGATACACCCTGGCCCCGAGCACCTCCATCAGCCTCCTCCTAGAGGACTTCGAGTGGTAGCTGCTCCTCGTCATGAACACTGTCGCCTTCAACCCGAACCTCGCGGCTGCCATTGAGACTGCTAGGCCCCACTGGCCCGCTCCAGTCTCCGTGACGACCTCCCTTGCACCGTCTAGGCTTGCATAGTATGCCTGGGCTAGTGCAGTATTGATCTTGTGGCTCCCGGTGGGGAGCAGGGCTTCAAGCTTATAATAGATCCTTACCCTGCCACCCACCCCTATGGTCCTCTCGAAACCCTCGGCCCTGACTAGGGGTGTTGGCCTCCCAACACGCATATACTCCTCCCGGACCCTATCAGGGATCCTTATATACCTGTCAAGCGTATTCTCATCCTCCAAAAGCCTCCCCGGCAGGATCCTCGATAGCCTCCCAATCCTGGACTCCCCCTCCAGGGGGTCTATCATTGGGGGCAGCGGCTGGGGTAGGTCAGCAGCGATATTATACCAGTACCCCGGCACCCCGGTCATGCTCCCTTTACCCCCTCCCTTATCCTACAAGCCTCCTCTATCATTGCGTCGAGCCCCCTCCTATTGTATACCCTAACCAGGTGGCTCCCTACAACTACGCCGGAGGCCCCGGCCTTGAGGACCTTAAGCGCGTCTGAGCCGCTTCTTATCGAGAAGCCGGCTAGGAGGTATACGTCACCGATCAGAGAGCGGGCCAGCCTTATATTATCCAGGATCCTCGCCGGGAGCCTGATCCCGGTTGCTGGCTGCAGTCCAAGGTATACTAGTAGGGGCTTGTATAGCCTGTAGCCCGCGAGCAGGTGGTGGGGGAACTTTGAGGATGCAAACAGCGAGGGCTCCATGCCGTGCCTTCTAACCGCGTCCACATACCATTCAATCATGTCAGGATACTCGAATGGGAGGTCCGGGAATAGTATCGAGGAGGCACCAACACGCCCAGCCCGCTCCAGGAGCCTGTCGACCCCATCCCTATGCTCCCCCAGGTAGGCCATCAGGATCACCGGTACCCTGGGGCTGGCCTCCTCCACGAGCCCCAGCGCCTGCTCCACGCCCAGCCCGTAGCCAGTCACTCTCCTATGGGTATCCCGTATAACCGGTCCATCATACAATGGAGCCTTCGATGGGATCCCGAGCTCTATAAAGTCTACACATCTCCCGGCCCTGGCGAGGACCTCCCCGAAGGCTTGGGGGCTGGGCCATCCTATGGTTAGGTAGATGCTGAATCCGGGTGATGCTAGCTCCATTGGCTCTCCATCAACCCACACCACGCGATGATACCGGGTGCTGGGAGTATATATCCTACTACGTGCCCACGCCTGTGGGATAACTATTTATACCGGGAACCATTCAGGCCCCGGCTGGTGGTGACTGGATGAGCCAATGGGCATAGCCCCTGGAGGACCTAATCCTCCACGCAGGGATCCCGGCCTCCCCATGCTTCTTGAAAGGATCCTTGGAGGAAGGCTTGGCATGGGAGAGGCCGAGGAGGTCGCTGTAGAGATGCTTTCTGGATCCATGGATGACCTGGCCATAGCAGTGGTCCTGACAGCCCTCAGAGCCCGCGGGGAGAGCTTCGAGGAGGTCGCCGGCTTCGCCTCCGCCCTCAGGCGCCTAGCAGTCAGGGTCGAGCACGGCTACAAGGTCCTAGACACTGCCGGGACCGGGGGCGACGGTTATAATACCATTAACGCCTCCACAATCTCAGCCCTAGTCGCAGCCTACACCGGTGCAGTTGTCGCAAAGCATGGGAATAGGAGCGTGTCCAGCAGGTCCGGGAGCGCCGATTTCCTAGAGGCTCTAGGCTACAGGATAACCCATGACGCTTCAACGGCTGTATGCATGCTGGCCAAGTACAGGTTCACATTCCTATACGCGCCCCAATACCACAAGCTTATGGCTAGGGTGATGGGTGTCAGGAGGAGGCTTGGAGTAAGGACTATATTCAACCTTGTGGGCCCACTATCAAACCCTGCAAACCCCGCATACCAGGTCCTCGGGGTCGCCGGGAGGAGGCTTGCCAGGGTACTTGCTGAGGCCGCATCCAGCCTGGGCTATGAGAGGGCCGTCATAGTCCACGGCGAGCCCGGTA
>JALWGG010000204.1 GCA_027013765.1 Acidilobaceae archaeon | reverse complement strand
ATACTACTATCATACCTGGCATCAAAGGAGGTGGGATTGAATGTATACTATAGAAGCACGTTCTTCGGCTTCAGCATAGGAGCCAGGGGATTCGACCCCCTATCCACACTGCTATCGCTCGACCTAAACGAGCTGGAGGACCTCATCTACAAGGCAGTGGAGAGGAGCCCATACCTATTCCAGGTCATGAGGGATATACAGCTAGACCTAGGCAAGATAGGCAGCATAGACTTTGACAGCGACAGGATAATAGTGGAGGAGGCGGCTAGACAAGTTGTAGAAGAGTACCTAGACGTCGAGGGTGCCAGGGTATTCATAGAAAGGCTCCAGAAGGGGGAGGTCAAGGTACTCAAACCAGATATAGGGGGGCTCACACCGCTAGCGCTAGAGCTAACAAGATTCCCACCCATAAAGCCATGGCTACAGGACCTCACACTCCGAATAGCAAGGATGCTTGAAGGAACAGCACTAACACTAATAGAGTTAGCAGACCTCCTAGAGCTTGCCGAGAAGACCATAGACTCAAGGCTAAGGGAGATGAGGAAGCCCGACTATGGAGAGCACAGGGTTGTAGGATTCATAGATGTGGATGAGGACGAGTGGAGATGGGTGCTGGTAAAGGACCTCGAAGAGGTAGCCGGCATGGAGGAGTTCAGCCACAACTTCACACCACTCAAGAAGAGGGAGCCCCTAAGACTAATAATAAAACCCAGCCAGGGCTCTAAGCACAGGGAGCTCATAGTAACGCCGGAGACCATCGAAGATAACTGGAGTAACCTTGAGAGGATGCTGCCAGACGAGATATACATGGTTAAGATATCATCAGCATACTCTGAAGGTTCACGGGACGACGTCTCTGTAACGCACTACTATGTGCCTAGCAAGGTGATGAAGCACATAATCCTGAACGCGGCCACATACATACAGAGGAAGGAGTGGGAAATGGCTGTGTAACGGTGCCCAGGATTGGACACGCTGGAGGACACGATCTATGCAACACTATCATACGCGTCCAGGCTAGGAAGCAAATCGGTAGAGTGGAGGGTAGCATATGAGAGGATAAAGGAGGCAGTGAATATACTAGCAGAGACCTACAGGCTACACGGAAAAGCCGGGATCCCTGGATCGGTATGGGTCCTGGGGAAGGCGCAGGATCTCCTAGAAAGTGTAAAGTCCGAGGACCTCCCCAGGGCGGCGGGGATAGCATCTGAGATAGTGGAGGATGGTAGGAGGAGGCTGGCAAGCCTCTACATGCTATACAGGTCTATAACCGCTATAACACTGGGGGCATCACTTGGAGGCATCATACTAGCAATACTATCACTATCGGGGGTCACAACACAGGTCGGGGCAATGCTGAACCTATCAATAATAGGGATACTAATAGCAGCGCTCTTACTACCACCAAGGCACGCCACCCCAGCCCAGGTCCTAGCAGGAATACTATTCCTCACAGCGGCATTCATAGAGGGGCAATACTGGGAACAGGCCCTATACGGCTTACTCCTCCTCTCAACTCCCATAAGTGTAGGGGCGTTCAGGAGGGTGTAGGGGTGAACATCACCATACCAGGCTTCCTGGAGGGACTTGCAGAGTCAAGCCCCTACACACTAGTAGCCGTGGTAGGGCTGTTACCGGGATTCGAGCCCAGATACGCGATACTACTAGGAGCATACCTAGGCCTACCAACCCTAACGGTACTACTCATAGCAGTCCTAGAGGTAGCCCTCCTCTCAACCCTCCTCTCAACACTAATAGAGGTCCTCGACAGGGTCCTGGCGGGGGCTAAAACGCTGGGAGGCTACTATAGGAGGTATAGGAGTAACGTGGTTAGAAGGGCCCGGGGCCACATAGAAAGGTGGGGGGGCTTAGGACTGGTCATATTCGTTGCAATACCACTACCAGCAACAGGCATCTATACAGGAGCCCTTGCAGGAGCACTCCTAGGAATACATGGAAGAAGGTTGGCAGCCTACCTAGCACTAGGAGGGCTAGTATCTGTGGCAATAACACTCACACTATCAGGTCTAGTATGGTAAGGAATGTAACGGGGGGACAACCATAATACATGGCAGGGTGGGCACCTGATGGGGTATGAATTGGATTATAGCGATAGGAAGCCTATAGGCGGGGAGACTGTATCTGCTATAGGTATTGGGACATGGGCTATAAGAGACTATGACAGGGCTCTTGACGCTCTAAGACTTGCAGTATCGCATGGGATAGACAACTTTGACACGGCAGAGATGTATGACAATGGCAGGGCAGAGGAGCTAATAGGAAGGCTTGCCAGGACCGTGGGCAGGGATAGGTTATTTATAACGACAAAACTACTCCCCCAAAGATTCAGGTCAAGAGAATCAGCGGTAAAGGCTGCCAGGGCATCACTTAAAAGGCTAGGCGTAAAAGTGGTTGACCTAATCCTCATACACTGGCCAGACTATGCCACCCCCCTAAGCGTCCAGATAAGAAACCTGGAAGCCATAGCCGCTGAGGGGCTAGCCAGATATATCGGGGTTAGCAACTTCAGCAAGAGCCAGCTCGAAAAGGCGCTAACATGGACCAGGAGCTATGAGATCGTTGTAAACCAGGTGAAATACAGTATACTAGACAGGAGCATAGAGCACGAGAGCCTACTAGACCTGGCGAAAAGGGAGGGTGTGACCATACAAGCATACACTCCACTAGAGAGAGGAGCAGTAGCGAGAGACAAGTTCATAATGGAAATCGCCAATAAGGTCGGAAAGACCCCGGTCCAGGTTGCGTTAAACTACCTAATCTCTCACCACAGGGTTGTCGCGATACCTAAAACCGAGAGGGGGGATAGGGTGAGGGAG
>JALWGG010000203.1 GCA_027013765.1 Acidilobaceae archaeon | reverse complement strand
TAATAATATATAGTATTAATTATTTTTGTGAATTGCCCTCATAGAGCCAGCATGCAACCCTCCTCCCATCAACGTCGAGCATCACCGGGTCCCTGCTACACTTTTCAAACGCATACCTACACCTAGCCCTATACTTGCACCCGGTAGCCGGGGCCGCGTCTGTATAGGGTATGCGTATCCTCCCCTTACTCCATTTACGGTCTAGCCGAGGCACGGACTCCATCAGGTCCTGGGTGTATGGGTGTAGGGGTCTTCCTAGGACCTTGTCGACGTCTCCATCCTCTACAATACTCCCCCTGTAGAGTACAATGGCCCTATCGCTTATATAGTAGGATAGGGACATGTCGTGCCCGATCAGTATGATCGCCATCCCCTCCTCGTCCCGGAGCTCGGCTAGTATATTCAGTATATCGATCCTTGTCGACGCGTCAAGCATCGAAACAGGCTCATCAGCGACCAGCAGCCTAGGGCTTGCAAGCAGGGCCCTCGCTATTGAGACCCTCTGCAGCTGCCCGCCGCTGAGCTGGTGCGGGTACTTCCCGAGGACCTCCTGGGGATTTAAGCCAACCCTCCTGAGGCTGGACCTGACCAGCTTCTCCGCCTCGACGCCCCGGAGCCCTCTGAGGTTGCTGAGGACCCTGTAGAGGATCCTGTCCACCCTATGAACCGGGTTGAAGCTGGAGTAGGGGTCCTGGAATACGCCTTGAACCTCCTTATAGTACCAGAGGACCTCCCTCCCCCTCAGCCTCCACACGTCTCTACCCTTATACAGGATCCTGCCGCTTGTGGGGCGTAGTAGCCTTAGGATCATGCGTGCAATCGTGGTCTTCCCACTACCGGATTCCCCCAGCATTGATAGTATCTCCCCCTCACCCAGGGTGAAGGATACCCTGTCTACAGCAGTGAACTCGGGCCCCATGAGGCCGCTCTTGAACTTCTTCGTGAGGTCCTCAACAACTAGCAGGGGCATGCCTGTCACCTCCTGGAGTAGAGCCAGCAGTATACTATCCTACCGTCAACCTCCTCCATAGCCGGCTCCTCTATCCTGCACCTGTCATGGGCCTCGCTGCACCTATCGGCGAACCTGCACCCCCTGGGAGGGTTTAGCAGGTTTGGCGGGTTACCGGGGAGCCCTCTTAGCCTCCGCGTCTTATACCTTATGCCTAGCCTGGGGAGGGAGTTTATCAGTGCCCTTGTGTATGGGTGTAGGGGGTTCTTTACAACCTCCTCCATGCCGCCGATCTCTGCTATCTTCCCTGCATACATGATCATGACCCTATCCGCTATCTGGTATAGCGATGCCAGGTCATGGGTCACGAATATTATCGACTTTATGATCCCGGTATCCATGAAGTCCCTCATCATCTCTAGGACCATCCTCTGTGTTGTAACGTCCAGCGCGGAGGTCACCTCATCGGCTATGAGTATGTCGGGGTCTAGGAGGGTTGATATGACTAGGACCACCCTCTGCCTCATCCCGCCGCTAAGCTCTATAGGGTACATGTTGAGGACCTTCTCGGGCAGCTGTACAAGCCTCAGCCTCTCCCTAGCCTTATCCAGGGGGTCCTCCTTTGACCTGCCTCGGGTCAGGTCGCGTATGATCTCTCTGATCCTCTTCGTCGGGGTCAGGGAGTCCATGGCGTATTGGGGTACTATGGAGATCCCGGTATACCTGATCCTATCAAGCTCCTCCCTGGTGAGGCTCGTCAGCTCTACTCCACGGTACTTTATGGAGCCGCTGATCCTCGTCATGGGGGGCTTGGGGAGTATGATGTAGTTGACCAGCGTGCTCTTCCCACTCCCACTCTCCCCGGCTATGCCGAGGACCTCGCCCTCTCCTAGGGTGAATGAGACCCCGTCGACCGCCCTCACATACCCCCTCAGGGTCATGTAGTATACCCTGAGGTCCTCCACCCTCAAGAGCTCCATGTGATCACCCCACCCTCCTGAGCCTTGGGTTGAGGACCTCGTCTAGCCCGGTGTTTATCACGTAGAGTGATGTTAGGAGTAGCGCGATCAGTAGCCCGGGCGGGATGGCCCACCACCACATTCCAAGCTGGATGGCGTTCCATAGCACTGCCTGCTGTAGCACTACTCCCAGTGAGATGCCCTTTGTCGGGCCCAGGCCTATGAAGTCTAGGCCCACTGCGTATAGGATTGCTCCCCCGAATTGTAGTATGAAGACCATTATTATGTAGGATAGCATGTTGGGCGCGATCTCCCTCACAACAATGGTAATTGTACCCTCCCCCGACACCTTTGCAGTGTGGACGAACTCCCTGTTTCGGAGTGAGAGGGTGTTTGCCCTGATAGCCCTAGCAGTCCAGGGCCACGAGGTTGCACCTATTATGATGCTCTCTATCGCGATCCCCCTCTGCTCTATGTACGCCGCTATTATGATCAGTAGGGCGAGCGTTGGTATGACTAGGAATATGTTGGTTAGCATCATGAGGACCTCGTCAACCACCCCCCCGAAGTAGCCTGAGAGGAATCCTATAACTACCCCTATCAGCGTTGCAAGCATCCCTCCAAGGAGGCCTATGACTATCGAGCTCCTTAGCCCGTAAACGGTCTGGGAGTACACGTCATATCCAAACGTGTTTGTCCCCAGCGGGTGCTCGATGCTTGGGGGAGCCCCTATATCGCCGGTATACTCAAGGGGCCCATACCTGGCTGTGTAGGGGCCTATGAATGCCACTAGTAGTATGGCTCCGAGTAGCAGGGCCCCGGCCTTGATCTTCCTATTCCTCCTGAGGAGGATCACTGTATCGCTCCTTGTATCCAGGAGCCTGCCTAGTATACCGGGCATCCTGGCCCCCATCACGCCTCACCCGAGTATGTGGCCCTTATCCTGGGGTCGATGA
>JALWGG010000202.1 GCA_027013765.1 Acidilobaceae archaeon | reverse complement strand
ACGTTGAAGAAGCCATACTATCCAGGGCCAGCGGGGACCTGGTGGTGGAGGCTAGGAGGCTTATAGCCTCCGGGGCCCCTGTAAGGGTGCCGATCGACTATATGGTAGAGTATGACGACACCGTGGAGATACAGCCAGCCAGGGGGCTCACAGGGACCCCCAGGGATATAGGGCCATCAACCATAGAGTACTACAGGTATAAACTGTCCAGAGCCAGGCTAATAGTCCTAAGGGGCCCCGCAGGGGTTATAGAGGACCCCAGGTTCAGGAGGGGCACCATAGAGCTCCTAAGGTCCTCGCTGGAGTCAGGGGCCTACACGATCCTAGGCGGGGGCCACTTCAACGCCGTGCTACAATCAATCCCTAGGAGCCTGGTCGAGAGGATAGGGCATATCAGTAGTGGGGGAGGGGCAATGATTTATTTCCTAACAAGGAAACCACTACCCGGGCTAGAGTCGCTAGCCATCTCATATGAAAAGTTTAGGGGTGTCATGAATGGTTAGGGTGGGGGTTAACGGGTTCGGCACAATAGGGAGGAGGGTTGCCCAAGCCGTCACACTCCAGCCCGACATGGAGCTCGTGGGGGTGGTGAAGACTAGGCCCGACTACGCGGCCCTGCAAGCGGCCAAGGCGGGAATAAGGATCTATGCACCATCAAGCGAGTCGCTGGAGGCCTTCGAGAAGGCGGGGATAAGGGTTGAGGGCACGGTTGAGGACCTCCTCTCCAGGGTAGACGTCATAGTGGATGCCACCCCGAACGGGGTGGGGGAGAAGTATAAGCCCCTCTACCGGGATGCGGGGGTTAGGCAGGTCTTCCAGGGTGGTGAGAAGCCAAGCGTCGCCGATGCATCATTCAACACATTATGCAACTACAGGGAGGTCCTCGGGCTGGATAGTGTGAGGGTGGTCTCATGCAACACGACCGGGCTGCTACGCCTGATCTGCACGATCAACCGGGGTATAGGAGTCTCCAGCGTGAGTGCAGTACTGATCAGGAGGGCCGCTGACCCGAGGGAGGTTAAGAGGGGGCCAGTCAACTCGATCAACCTCAACCCCCCGACGGTACCTAGCCACCACGCCCTAGACGTTAAAACAGTCGTCCCAAGCATAGATATAGTGACGTCCGCGGTAGTAGTCCCAACAACCCTTATGCACGTGCACCACGTAACCATCACCCTAAAGAGGGATTCAAGCAGGCGCGAGGTCCTCAGCCTGCTTGAAGAGGCGCCCAGGATCATACTCATAGACTCGGGCAGGACGGGGATAAAGTCGACTGCACAGCTGATGGATGCTGTAAGGTTCATGAGGAGGAACGGGGACCTGCCGGAGCTGGCAGTATTCACTGACTCAATCCACGTGGAGGGTAGGAGGCTCATGCTATTCCAGGCGGTACACCAGGAATCCATAGTAGTCCCGGAGAATATAGATGCCATAAGGGCCCTGGCAAGGCTTACAGAGGACCCCATGGAGTCGATAAGGGTCACCGACGAGACACTAGGCCTGACAAAGGAAATATTCTAGCAGGTCAAACACATAATAATTCCTGCATAGACGAATCCAACGTGATGAGGCATGGTGGAGGCTAGAAGGTTCTATGCAGGCAGGATGAAGTATGTGAAGACGAGCGATATAAGGGAGATCCTAAAGCTGACAGAAGGCAGGGAGATCATAAGCCTGGCCGGGGGGCTCCCGGACCCCAGGGTCTTCCCCCGGGACGAGCTGGTAGATATAATGAGGAGTATAGTGGAGGAGAACCTGGAGTCAGCGCTCCAATACTCTCCAACCAAGGGGGTTACACCCTTCAGGGAGGTCCTCAAGGGATTCATGAACACGCATGGAGTCAAGGTTAGGAGCTGGGACGACATCATGGTAACCACCGGGAGCCAGCAATCACTATTCCTAATGGCCCAGGTCCTCCTGGACCCCGGGGACGTTGTACTGATAGAGGAGCCGGGCTACCTGGCTGCCATAAACGTGTTCACCTATGCCAGGGCGTCAATGGCTGGGGTCCCCGTTGATAGTGAGGGTATGGACACCACTATTCTTGAGGAGAAGGTTAAGAGGCTTAAGTCTGAGGGTAAGAGGGTTAAGCTAATCTATACCAACCCGACGAGCCAGAACCCCACCGGGTCGACGATGAGCCTTGAGAGGAGGAAGCACCTGCTAGAGATAGCATCCACCCACGACCTACTGGTTATAGAGGACGACCCCTACAGCTTCTTCACCTTCGAGGAGGGGAAGCCCCCCTACCTGAAGACCCTAGACAACGAGGGTAGGGTGCTCTACACGAGCACCTTCAGCAAGATACTAATGCCGGGGGTCAGGCTTGGATGGACCCTTGCAGACAAGGATATAGTAGCTGGGATGGAGTCCCTCAAGCAGATGGTCGACCTCCACAGCGCCACCCTAAGCCAGTACATAGCAATGGAGTCCATAAAGAGGGGCATAGTCGACAGGACCATCGACAGGGCACGCATGATCTATAAGGCCAAGAGGGACGCGCTGATAGAGACGCTGGAGGAGGAGCTGACGGGGATAGCGTCATGGACGAAGCCGATAGGCGGCTTCTTCACAATGGTCTACCTACACCCGTCAATCAATGCAAGGCAACTGCTAGTAGAGGCGGTAGAGAGGAAGGGGGTGGCATTCGTCCCAGGGGATAGCTTCTTCGTCGAGAGGAAGATGCCCAACACCATGAGGCTCAGCTACAGCTTCCCGCCCGAGGATGTGATAAGGATAGGGGCCAGGAGGCTGGCCGAGCTGGTTGTGGCTGCGGCCGCCTACCTCGAGAGGCCCTGCACAGCCTACTACAAGCCGAGCCCCAGGCCCTGGAGGCCCTACTACAAGCCAGACCCCGCCAGGGTAGCGG
>JALWGG010000201.1:1908-2883 GCA_027013765.1 Acidilobaceae archaeon | reverse complement strand
GGCTGAAGAGGGTGGAGCCTAGCCCCTTGGAGGAGCTGTTCTCGACCCACCCGCCGATACCGAAGAGGATAAGGTTCCTAGACAGGCTAGCCCTATACAGGGAGTGAGTATTGGGTAGAAGGCTGAGGCTTGAAGCGGCAAGCACGCTATCAATATCAATACTACTAATAATAGCCTCGATATACTTCCTCTCAAACAGCCTACAGCTAATGCAGCTAGACGAGCCCCGAGTGGCTGCAAGCCTGCTAGCAGCTGTCATAGGCCTAGCAATGCTATCCGCAAGCGTAACACTACTGAGGACCTGGGTCATAGCCAGGGTTTATGAGGAGGCTAGGAGGGAAGAGGAGGGGGAGGGGGAGATAGTATAAAGGGCCTCAGCCAGGGGTTCGCGTCATCACATTGCAGTAGCGGCAGAGCATCGTCACCGGCCCATGCTAGATATTATTTGCAGGGGCCTGGCTTTATACGCCGCCCCTGGATAATTACTTCGCCGACAGTGGGGTGGTAGATTGTTTCTTGAGGGTAGGTTTTATGAATTTATAGCGTTCCCCTGCATGCATAGGTATAGTATGCCCCTTGGCATATTATGGTCTAGTCCACCCGTCTTCAGGGTCTACAAGTCTACAGGGTTACACAGCATATTGGAGGGGTATGATGGACACCTGTATCTGCTCTCGCCTATACGCCCAGAGTACTTCTGGTACAGTGTGCAGCATGAATTGGAGGAGATGGTGGAGTGGAGGGGGTGCCCGGTCCCGGATGATGTTCATGGTGCATGGTTTAAGTGTAAACCTGTCAAGGCCACGGGTAGTGACTACTTTACAGTGTTTGAGTGTAGGGGTTTCAGGCATGTATCAGGGGAGCCTCCCCCCTACTCCAGGTCCTACGGATGCCTTGTAGAACTCATAGTACTATACACGAAAATCAGGGCTGGAGTGGACTTGGACGGTGTGGGGGATTATATAAGATGGCTGG
>JALWGG010000201.1:0-1898 GCA_027013765.1 Acidilobaceae archaeon | reverse complement strand
GATTCTATAATAGGTATGATACATGACATGCTGGCGGGGGGAAGGGGCGGTGAGTAATAATTGTTCCAGATTAATTCTTATTCGCCTGGGACGGGTACATCTTCATGGTGGCTGGATTGAGCGTTGACGATTTGAGGACCTATCTTGAGCATCTAGAGAGGCATGGATGCCTTAAAAGGGTGCGGGTTCCTGTTAATCCCGTCCTTGAGGTTCCAGAGATCCTTAGAAGGGTCATGTATAGACGAGGACCTGCAGTGCTGTTCGAGAACGTGGCTGGGTATGAGGGGTTCAGGATCGCTGGTAACATATTCTGTAGCCTTGACATGGTCAAGGCCGCACTGGGTGTTGAGAAGCTAGAAGATATCGGGTGGAGGCTATTTAAGCCCCTCCAGGGGCCGCCTCCGATGGGTATTGGTGAGAAGCTTAGGGGGCTGGGAGAGGTCCTCGGGCTCGGCAAGTATATGCCACGTAGGGCTAGAAGGGCTGGCTTCGAGGATGTTGTTTATGAAGACAACTCGGCCACGTTCAGCTTGATCCCAGCATTCAAGGTTTGGCCCGGAGACGGGGGGAGGTACCTTACCTATGCTTTAGTCCATGTCAGGGATCCGGTTAAGGGCGTCATGAACATGGGCGTGTATAGGGTTATGATCGCTGGCGAGAGGGAGGGGGTTGTCCACTGGCAGATACATAAGAGGGGTATGCAGGCTCAGTATGATGCATCAGAGAGGGGTGAGGACCTCCTCCCGGCAGCGCTTGTAATAGGCTCCGACCCGGGGACCCTGTTGACGGGTGCAATGCCGGTCCCCTACCCCATAGATAAACACCTCTTCGCAGGCGTCGTTAGGGGGGAGGGCTTGCAGGTGTATAAGCTCCCTAACGGTATACATGTGCCTGCTAACGCGGAGATCGTGCTTGAGGGAAGCATAGACTTGAGGGATTTGAGGGAAGAGGGGCCCTACGGGGACCACTTCGGCTACTATGACAAGCCCTCCAGACTATTCCCCACATTCCATCTTGAAAGGATCTGGCACAGGAGGGAGCCGATCTATTATGGGAGCGTCACCGGCAAGCCGCCGCTTGAGGATGTGGTTATAGGTAAATTCGCCGAGAGGATATTCCTCCCCGCCATACAGACCCTGCTCCCCGAGGTGGTTGACATAGATCTGCCGCCATACGGCGTGTTCCAGGGCATAGGGTTTGTGTCTATAAAGAAGAGGTATCCAGGACATGGGAAGAAGGTCCTGCTAGCCCTAATGGGGCTTGGACAGCTCAGCCTAACCAAGGTCCTCGTCGCCGTGGACCATGATATAAACGTCCACGACATAAACCAGGTCCTCTGGGCTATAGCTAGCCACGTGGATCCCCAGAGGGACGTGTTCATAATACCAGGCAGCCACGCCGACGAGCTCGACCCGTCCACGCCGATACCTATGTATGGGAGCAAGCTGGGGATAGATGCTACTAGGAAGCTGCCTGAGGAGTATGGGGGCAGGGAGTGGCCTAGGGAGGTGGAGGTTGATGAGGAGACCAGCAGGCTTGTCGACGAGAGGTGGAGGGAATACGGCCTATAGCTGGGATGCGGGTAGAGTCTCCAAGTGGAGCAGGGTTCATGCACTGCTCAGGCTTGTAAGGATAGAGCACACGCTATTCAGCCTCCCATTCGCCTATGCCGGGGCCCTGCTATCGGGGTATAGTTTTACCTTCAGAGACGCGATCCTCATGGGGCTAGCGGTTCTTGGGCTGAGGACCTCCGGCATGGCCTACAATAATATCGCCGACCTTGATATAGACAGGATGAATCCTAGAACAAGTGGCAGGCCCCTTGTTGTAGGTGCTGTAAGCCTCAGTGACGCGTGGCTCCTGGTGGTGTTAGGCCTTGCCCTATTACTTGTAGCAGG
>JALWGG010000200.1 GCA_027013765.1 Acidilobaceae archaeon | reverse complement strand
GTCGGACACCCTAGCCTTGGGGGTCTTTGCCAGGATCTCTAGCAGGATCTTGTAGCCCCGGGGCTTAAGCGAGTCCAGGTCTATTGAGTCTCTCCTAACTAGGAAGAATCCTGACATCGGGTCACTAGTCTTCCTGGCCTCCGCGACGAAGATCTTTGCGAGTATCGATGAGGCCATGCTCATGAGTAGCCTGACCCTGCTCCACCCCTCCACACCCCCACCCTTCATGTATCTTGAGGCTACTACAATGTCATACCCCTTCTCTGCCTCCCGGACTAGGTCGAGGACCTTGTCTGGGGGGTGTTGTAGGTCCGCGTCCATGACTACCACATACCTTCCGCGGGCCCTCCTGATCCCCTCTATGACTGCTGTTGCAAGCCCCTTCTCCCCGATCCTCCTCACAAGCCTTATCCTACCATCCCTCCTAGACTCCTCCTCCACTATCCTCCACGTCCCGTCGGGGCTGTCGTCATCTACCACAAGGACCTCATAGCATAGGCCCGACCCGTCGAGGGCGGCCCTGAGCCTGGATAGGAAGGATCGTATGGTCTCCGCTTCATTGTATGTGGGGACGACTATGCTAACCTCCACGCTGCAGTTGCTCATCAGTCGATGCCTCACACCTCATACAGTCTAGCCTTCACCTCGTCTGGCAGGTTGTCCTCCCCTATAACCTGGTATGTGAGTGGGGGCCTCCTGGTCTTCGGGCCGACAATGATGTACTTGTCCGGGTCGGCGTCCTCCCTCCCCTTGAAGACCCGGGCCTTCACATACCACCCATCACGCCTCTCAATATACACATACTTCCCATGCTTACCGCCCACAACATCCACCCAGGTCCAGCACCCGGTGCATGACCCAGTTTATAAAGGATTCATTTGCGCCAGCGGGTACATGTTAGGGGAGGGGTCCATGGCATGGGTGTAGAGGTCCTCATCGAGAAGCTTAAATCACTGCTAGGCACCCGGGGATTCAGCCTTCTAGTCGAGGGGTTAAGGGACTCTGTCAGGCTGGGGGGCGACGTGTCGAGGCTCTACCACAGGGTCGCGTCCCTATACCCCGACTATAGCGGTTACTTCAGCGTGGAGGGCGGGTATTACGGGGAGTACTATAAGGAGTATCCCGGCAGGGAGAGGGTTAGGCTGCCGAGGCCTGTAAGGTCCTCCGGGGTCGACGTGCTTGAGGCCATACGGTCTAGGAGGAGTAGGAGGACCTACTCCAGGAGGCCCCTTAGGCTGGCAGACCTCTCAGCCCTACTCTACTACAGCGTGGGGGTTACGGGCAGGGCCTGGTGGGGAGGTCCTAAGAGGGCTTATCCAAGCGCTGGCGCCCTACAGCCGGTGGAGGTATATGTCTCGGCATCGAGGGTCGAGGACCTCGGCGAGGGCCTCTACCACTACAACCCAGGCCTCCACGGCCTGGAGCTGCTCCGCCCGGGCGATTATTCCAGGGAGCTTGAGGAGGCGGCGCTAGGGCAGGAGCACGTCGGCAGGGCTCCCGTGGTCCTCATACTGACTGCAGTGTATAGCAGGACCGCCTCCAGGTATGGGCAGAGGAGTTATAGGTACATCCACTGGGATGCGGGGTTCGCGGGCGAGAACATATACCTAGTCTCGGAGGCGATGGGCATGGCTACGGTAGCTGTTGGAGCCTTCTATGACTATGAGGTGTGCAGGATCCTGGAAATAGACTGTACATGGGAGATGCCAATGCTACTATTCCCAGTAGGCTACAGGGTGCATTAACCCTTAAAAGCCCGGGGGGGCATTGGGGACCCCCAGGGGTGACTGCGTGGTGGACCTGAAGCTAGTAATCGCGGGCTCCATCCTCATCCTCATACTCGTCGGAGGCGCGCTACTCTATATGAGGATGGGTGGGGATGAAGAGGTCCTCAAGATCCTGAATTATAGCGAGTACATCGACCCTGATGTCCTCAAGATGTTCGAGAACGAGACTGGGATTAAGATAGTGTATGACGAGTATGAGGCAGCCGAGGAGGCTTGGCCCAAGCTCAAGGCGGGCGGCTCGGGCTATGACCTGATCATCATAGCCCATACACACGTAAAACTGGCCATAGAGGCTGGGGTCGTCCAGAAGCTGGACAAGTCTAAGATACCTAACCTTGCAAACCTGGACGAGGTAGTCGCCAGCCACCCTGCAGACCCCAACCAGGACTACGCAGTCCCCTACATGTGGGGCACCACGGGGATAGCATACGTCTCCACATGCGTCGAGGACCCGCCGAGGACCTGGAAGGAGCTCCTAGACCCCGGATACCTGAAGCAGTATAAGGGGAGGGTCTCCCTACTCTCCGAGTTCACCGACGTGGTCGAGGCCTCGATGATAGCCCTAGGCATAGACCCTACCAACCCGGATAACTGGAATAATGAGACGGCGGAGAAGGTTGTAGACCTACTCAGCAAGGTCAAGCCCTACCTTGTAGGCTTCTACGGCGCGAGCCAGTACATGCCCGCCCTGGCCAACGAGGAGGTGTGCCTGGCCCAGGCCTGGAATGGGGATGTGCTGGTGGTCCAGGAGGAGAATGAGAATGTAGGGTATGTGAACCCGGAGGACGGGACCATATACTGGGTAGACTTCATGCTCATACCCCGGGATGCAGAGAACGTGGAGGCTGCATACAAGTTCATAAACTTCCTGCTACGCCCCGACATAGCGGCAAGGAACGTTAAGATGGTGTGGTATGCTGCATCGATAAAGAAGCAGCTACTCATAGACTATGCAGAGGAGCACGGCGACAAGGAGCTCATGGAGATCCTGGAGGACCCCGCGGTATACCCGCCCGGGGATGTGAAGCTGGGACCAAGCCCGGTGCTTGACAAGAGGACGCGCGAGGCAGTGGCGTGGATCAGGCTACACGCCCTACAGC
>JALWGG010000199.1 GCA_027013765.1 Acidilobaceae archaeon | reverse complement strand
CTACGTAAACCCCCTCCACGAGGACCTTGCAGAGGAGATAATATCCAGGGAATGCCCCGGCAAACCAGTTGTCAAGGCCAGCAACATAGACCCGCAGGAGAAGGAGTATGAGAGGACCAGCACCGCAGTTGTAAACGGGCTCCTGAAACCACTACTATCCAGATACCTTGAGAGGCTTGCCGACGAGCTTTACAGCAGGGGCTTCAAGGGCCTGATACTGCTGATGCAGAGCAACGGGGGCCTATCCACCATAGAGAATGCCATCGAGAGGCCAGCGGCATTCATAGAGAGCGGGCCCGCGGCTGGAGCCATAGCAGTAGCCTACTATGCCAGGCAGCAGGGGGTTGAGTATGCGTTAGGCTTCGACATGGGAGGGACGACTGCTAAGGCTTCAAGCATAATAAACGGTGAACCCTTGATAGTGAGGGAGTATGAGGTCGGTGCAAAGGTACACATGGGCAGGCCCCTCAGGGGATCCGGCTACCCAGTCAGGTACCCCTACATAGACCTGGTCGAGGTGAGCGCTGGAGGGGGGACAATTGCATGGGTAGACCCGGGTGGAGCCGTAAGGGTGGGTCCGCTGAGTGCAGGGGCAGACCCGGGCCCCGCATGCTACGGGCTTGGAGGCGAGAAGCCCACCATAACGGATGCAAACCTGCTGCTAGGCAGGATCCCAGAGGAGCTTGCCGGGGGCAGGGTGAAGCTCAGGCCCGAGCTGGCTAGGAGGGCTATCGAGGACCTTGCAAGGGATGCGGGCCTCGAACCAGTGGAGGCTGCATGGGCTATAATAAGGATAGCCAATACAGTCATGGGTAAAGCCCTCAGGCTAGTTACCATTGAGAGGGGGTTCGACCCCAGAGACTTCACGCTATACGCCTTTGGAGGCGCAGGCCCGCTGCATGCGGTGGAGCTTGCAGAGGAGCTCGGCGTCTCAAGAGTGGTTATACCACCACACCCCGGAGTATTCTCCTCCCTAGGCCTACTCGTCGCGGATTACAGGCATGACTACTACAAGTCGATCCTATCAAGCGCCCTGGAGGAGTCTACCGAGGACCTGGTCAGGGAGTCCATAGAGGAGATGACTACAAGGGCCTTCAAGACCCTTGAGGCCGAGGGTGTGGGTAGGGACCGTGTAAAGATCCACGTAACCCTTGACATGAGGTATAGGGGACAGGCCTATGACCTACCAGTACCCTACCCAGGCTCCCTGGAGGGCGCATTGCAGGAGTTTGAGAGGCTACACCTTGCCAGATACGGCTACACGCTGCCGGGCGAGGACGTTATAGTGTCTACAGTCAGGGTGACGGCGTATGGGATCGTTGATAAACCCGTCCTCCCCCACGGAGAGCCCCGTAGTAGGAGGGCCGAGCCAGTGAGGGGTAGAAGGGTGTACTTCCCCTCCACCGGTTGGGTTGAAACGCCGATATATGATAGGAGCACTCTAAGGCCCGGGGACGAGGCTAGGGGCCCGGGAGTGGTTGAGGCCAGCGACAGCACGATCCTCATACCACCTGGATACGGCTTCACTGTACAGGCGGACTACTCGATCCTCATAGAGGCCCGGGGGTGACGGTGGCGTGGACCAGGTTACCGTCGAGGTGATAAGGAACTCTGCCATATTCATCTCGGAGGAGATGGGTGTAGTATTGAGGGATACATCATTCAGCCCGAACATCAAGGACAGGCTAGACCACTCGTGCGCAGTCCTAGACGAGGAGGGGAACCTTGTCGCGCAGGCGGAGCATATACCAGTCCACCTGGGCAGCATGAGTATAGGTGTAAGGAACCTAGTAGACTACCTCTCAAGGGAGGGGATAGAGCTGGGCCCCGGAGACGTTGCACTAACCAACGACCCCTACATATCCGGCACACACCTAAACGACCTCATGACCCTAAAACCAGTATACCATGAGGGGAGACTCATAGCATACGTGGCCAACAAGGCCCACCACGTCGACGTCGGGGGAGTGGTGCCAGGCAGTATAGGAGGAGGAGCTAGAGAGCTGAGGGAGGAGGGACTAGTAATCGAGCCGGTAAAGATCGTAGACGGGGGCAGGATAAGGTGGGACATAATCAAGCTCCTAGAGGCCAACGTGAGGACCCCGAGATACTTCAGGGGGGACCTGATGGCCCAGATAGCCTCCCTAAACGTTGGGGAAGCAAGACTCAGGGAGCTAGCCTCCAAGTATGGGGGGGCAGGACTAATAGAGGCGTGGTCATCAATACTCGAATACACCGAGAGGTATACAAGGGCTAGGATAAGGGAGGTATCAAGCAACGCCGGGGGAACGTATACTGCAGAGGATTACCTAGAAACCATGGAGGGAGACCTCGTCAGGATAAAGGTGACCCTAACCATATCAGGGGGCGAGGTTAAGGTTGACTATACAGGCACATCCAGGCAGGTGGAAGAGCCTATAAACGCCGTATACGGTGTCACAGTATCCTCAACAGTATACGCGCTCAAGACCACCATAGACCCTGAGATGCCCATGAACCAGGGGTTCTTCAAGCCAGTAACAATAACAGCCCCCAAGGGGACAATAGTCAACCCTCTTAAGCCAGCCCCCGTGGGTGGGGGGAACGTTGAGACCAGCCAGAGGATAGCTGATGTAGTCTACAAGGCGCTGGCGCAAGCATTCCCCGGCAGGGTTCCAGCGGCGAGCTGCGGGACGATGAGCAACGTCATAGTGGGGGGCCGGGGCTGGGCTTTCTATGAGACCAACGCGTGCGGCTCGGGAGGCAGGCCCTGCTGCGACGGCGTGGACGGGGTCCACACAAACATGACCAATACCCTTAACACGCCGATAGAAGTCATAGAGAGAGAATACCCGATAATCTTCAGGAGGTATGAGCTCAGGCCGAACAGCGGGGGGCCCGGGACATACAGG
>JALWGG010000198.1 GCA_027013765.1 Acidilobaceae archaeon | reverse complement strand
ACGATCTCCAGCGTGTTCCTGGTGATTAGCTGCATCCTAGTCTCTACATCCAAGCTATGCACCGCATATACAGTCTCCCAGCTCTCCCCCTAAACCTTTTCTCTTCAACTCTATGAACCTGTCTAGTATGAGTTTATGGGAGGGCCTTGACCTTGCTATCCTCTCATAGATCCCAGCTTTCCTCATAACCTCCAGCTCCCAGCCCCTGAGGGCGAAGCATATGTAGCATCCTATCCTGTAGAAGCCCTTGGTGTATAACGGGTTCAGCGGGGCCCCGGAGGATAGTATGTATAGCTGGACGTGTGCCCCGCTCCACATCTTTAGGGGGGATATGACGGGGTAACCTAGCCTCTCATCGGGCCTGACAAGGGGCCTCCTAGCCCTCCTCTCACTCTCCGCGTCCCTGTCCCCCGTCACAACGATCGTGTAGCCCCTCGCCGCCTCCCTGAAACCCTCCCTCAGGGCGTCTAGCTTCCTGCCTGTGCACCACCTGAAATCTGGGTCTGGCATAGGCATCTCCTCTACCAGCAACCCCTCATCTACTCCAGCCCTCTTCACGATATAGTCCACACCTAGTAGTGATGCTACGCGTTCAACATACTCCAGGTTCTCTGGGAAGTCTATCCCGGTGTCTACATAGACAGCCTTAACCCTGTCACGTCCAAAAGTCTTAACCGCCAGTATTAGTGCAGCCGTAGAGTCCTTCCCACCGCTCCAAGGGACTATGACGGTGTCCGGCTCACCGGCATTCTCCCTAAGCAGCTCCATGGAGTGCCTCTCCAGGACCTCAAGGATCCGCCTATTCTTCTCAACGAGCCTATCCATATCTATACCGACCCTGGGGGAGCCGGGGTATGCCCTAGCCTTGGGTGGGCCGTAGGAGGACTGGAATATAGCTTCCCCCATGGGCCTTGGGCCGGCATATATCAGGTGCTTACCACCCCCAGCCTTGTATAGTAGGGCCGCCCCGGGGATCCTCCTGACGAGGAACATGGATAGTATCCTGGACCCCTGACCGTATATGAGGAACGAGTCCCCCCTAGGGTCTATAGGTGCATCAACCAACGGGTCCCCAGCGCCCTTTGCGAGAATGAAGCCCTCTCCATCCCATGAGGCGCTCAGCCTCATCGAGGCCCTGGCCCTTGATAGGTAGCCGTTTATAACGGATACCGGGTTATTCCTAACCTTTCTAGCCCTCGTGACTAACACCTCCGTGAAGGGCTTCGCCTCGACCTCTTCAAGAACCCAAGCGTCCTCCCCGCCGAGGAGTACCAGGGTGAAAGGCTTCATCCTAGCCTCCAGCTCTTCAACGAGCCTGCCGCCCCTAACGCCGCCTAGGCTCTCAACCTCCACGCCCAGTCCTGGCATGAATGCCTCTACAGCCGCTCTAACTGCACCCGCATCCTTCCTGCCCCTGACCACAACCCTGAATATTATATTACACCCAGAGATCCACTTGAGGCGGGAGAGGGTATATACATGTACATCTATAACCATGTCCTGTAGTGTGGCTACTACAGATTAAAGGGGACCAGGCAACCTGGGATTATGGGTAGGTATAACCTGGCAGCCGGGTTTTAGGAGGGTGTCGTGGTATGAGGGATGTTAAGAGTGCTGCAGAGCCCGTCGGCGAGGGCGGGTTGCAGTACCACATCAGGGTTAGGCCGGGGGAGGTTTCGAGGTATGTACTCCTACCAGGAGACCCTGACAGGGCTACCCTGATAGCCGGGTTATGGGATGAGTATAGGCTTATCGCCCAGCATAGGGAGTATAGGACCTATACAGGCCTCTATAGGGGGAGGAGGATAAGCGTAACCTCCACGGGTATAGGGGCCCCGAGCACTGCCATCGCGGTGGAGGAGTTGCTTAGGGTTGGTGCAGACACCTTCATAAGGGTTGGGACCATGGGTTCCATACGCTCAAGCATAAGGCCCGGGGACCTTGTGATCGGGCTTGGAGCGGTCAGGATGGAGGGTACAAGCGCGCAATACGTAAACCCAGGCTACCCTGCCATAGCTTCATATGAGGTAGCCATGGCGCTGATCGAGGCTGTAGAGACGCTGGGCTACACCTACCATGTGGGTATAGTTGCAAGCACTGACAGCTTCTATGTAGGGCAGGGCAGGCCCGGCTACAGGGGATACATGACTGCCAGGCACGCCCAGATCATCCCGGAGCTGGCTGCCGCGGGGGTGCTGGGATTCGAGATGGAGTCCAGCCTACTCTTCACACTATCAAGCATATACGGTGCCAGGGCAGGGTGCATCTGCACGGCAGTAGCGAATAGGGTTACAGATGAATTCATAGTAGATGCAGGCGTCAAGGAGGCGTCGAGGGCAGCGTCGGAGGCTGTAAGGATCCTCTCAGACTGGGACGAGGAGGCTTCTAGGAGGGGTAAGAGGTGGATATACCCGGGGATACTCAGCACCATATATCGGTAGGGAACATAAATGTGGATATAACAATGGTAGTGCCCAGGCTCCCGGGCCGCGAGGAAACGGTTACAGCAGAGGAGGGATGGATAGGCCCCGGAGGGTCAGCGGCTAACTATGCAGTAGCCGTGTCAAGGCTGGGCCACCGGGCAAGCCTAGTGTCGATTGCCGGCGTGGAGGCATCAGTGCTAGGGGTCCTAGAAGTGTTGAGGAGTGAAGGCGTGGACCTGTCATATGTACGCGTCACGAGGGATCCAGGGAATGTCACTGTAATACTCCTACCCCCGGGGAGGTCCTCGCGCACAATGATCTCGCTCAGGAGGGCTTCTAGGATAAGTGTAGATGATATACCAAGGGAGGGGGGGCACCTGCATCTTGCAAGCGTGGATCCCGGCCTAGTGGTGGAGGCCTCTAGGAGGTGGGGAGGGCCCACGATCAGCTATGACCCGGGCGGGGAGGCGTTTAGGG
>JALWGG010000197.1 GCA_027013765.1 Acidilobaceae archaeon | reverse complement strand
AGTGTAGCAAGTGTTAAATCCCGGAGGCTCCTCGGTAGATGTATTACTCGACTCACCGGTACTAATCTGGCTATACGCCTCCATGAGGTTAGAAGTATTCTCCAAACGTTTACCTGATCTAGAATCCGATTGTGGAACCGGGTTAGGTGGTGGTTGAGTATTTGATTGAGTTTGATTGTTTCGATGTACTGATTGATGGTGGGTGGGGCCCGGGCCGGGATTTGAACCCGGGACCTCCGGATCCACAGTCCGGCGCTCTAACCAGGCTGAGCTACCCGGGCCACAGCCTGACCGCCAGGGCAGGTCCTCATCGCCTTTGAGGCTCTTGGTCCGGGCCCCAGCACCGTTATAGACAATCTTATCCTGTACAGGGTTTTTATCTATTATGACATGCTACAAGTTTATGGGAAAATTATTTCTTCATGAAATTATAGATGCACAATATTTTTATATATTTGTTATGTACAAGTAATTTCCCTAGATTGGGAGGTGTATATTTAAATGTCTGTTTCGACACGTATAGTATCTATATCGCTATTACTATCTTTATTAATAGTTATCAGCATAGCAGCCTTCACTCCATACAATGCGGTTGCGCTCATGCCGTTTCCATGGCTGAGAGTGACTGGGTTACCTCCTGATGGGTCTACTAGTCTAGGGGATATGGCTATTGCAGGTGGATACATATTCCTATGCGGATCAGTAGATCCTCCAGGGCCTGTAAGTTGGATTGGGGGTTATGCGAAGCTAACACCTAACGGGACTGTGCTGTCTGTCAAGAGGGTTGATTTAGGCTACTCCTATATAGGGTGTAGAGGAGACGGTGCATGGGTCTATTTCAAGGGCATGTATCCTAATGCCACTACTGGGCCTAGGGAGGGTAATGGGCTTGTCGGGAAGATGAGTCCATCAGAGACGGTCCAGTGGGTGCACCTTATAGATCCAGATCCAACGTTGAGAAACACTTCTGCCACATATGATACTTACGTTGGTAGTGACGGGACTGTATATTCTGTCGGCCTAACGGATCTAAATGGTAGGAACCCTAGCAGTTATCCGCGCAATTATCTGAATATTGATGATGACCTGCTTGTCTCAAAGGTGTATGGTAATGGTACTGTGGCATGGGCACGCTACTATGGCGATACTGGTAACGACGAGGCGGGTTATGCAGTAACGGTGGATCCCACTGGAAGCATATATGTTGCTGGTATAACAAATATGGGTCCAGGGGTCACGGGTAGAGATAGTGACATACTCCTTATGAAACTGGATCCGGATGGGAATCTTCTATGGAGTAGATCTATAGAGATTGAGACTGTGGATGGGGAGCTTCACGAGGAGGCTACCGATTTACTGTACCTGGACGGAGTCTTACTCCTAGTCGGAGTAACTGACGCTTACAGGTATGCTCACGAGGCCTCTATGGAATCAGATATATTATTGGTAGCGATAGACCCTGGGGATGGTAGTATAATATGGGCTAAGACCTATGACACGGGATACGGGGACTTCGCCTCAAGCATATATGTTGGCCAAGAAGGCTATATATACATAACTGGCCACATGCGCCTAGCCCCCTATCCTAGCGAGGAGCTAGACGCTCTGATCCTCAAGCTTGAGGAAGACGGTAGCCTTGTTTGGGCCTATAGGCTTGGCGGGAGTTTACGTGATAAGGCACATATAATGTATGCCATTGAGGATGGGGTTAATTATGTCAGTTTCACGTCAAAAAGCTATAGTAGCTCGGGCCAGGAATCAGGAGTTCTAGCATTTATGGACGGGTTGATCGACCTGTACTGGGTCGAGGACCCTAATAGACCTTTTGTAGATATAGAGGGCCAGCCCGTTACAGTATCAAGCATCAACCCTACAGTTGAGCCATACAGTATAGTGTTGAAGGGAGATGCAGAGGTTTCCCCCGTTGATCCCGGATTCAATCCTCTAGACTACAGGAGCCACCTAGCTTTGCCAAGGATATTTGTAGGTGGAGAAGCATTCATAACAGCAGTGTCAACGGGTAGAGTGTTAATAACACTTACGTTAATATTACTAGCGGCTGTGCTAGCTGTTAGGAGAATTCGTTTGGTGAGCGATAGGCTTAAGCCTTAGGAACCATATTAGTTCTTTTTAATCTCCATTCCCTTTATGCTAAGATTTTTTCTATTTTGCCTAGTATCTGTGCTTTTCCTCCTGTCGGCTTTACTAGGAGCTCGCTGCATGATAGGCATCTTGCTGGGAATGTTGAGTGGCTGAATACTACCTGCCTGTGGCCGCAGTTGGGGCATGTCACTAGTATGAACCTGCTCCTGGGTTGCGGTATTAGTATCTTCCTCCTCTTCCCCCCGGCCTGGGGCATGCTCACCCCTGGGTCACCTCGCCGCCTCTACTAGCTCTATCTTCTTTAGGCGTATCCCTAGTATGTGCCTCCTGTAGCCGCACTCCCTGCACTGGATCCTTAGCACGACCTTCTTTGTCACCTTTGCATACCTCTTCTGCTCTGGCCTCCTCTTGCTACCGTATCCCTCCTGCTTCCTCTCATACCTCCTCTGCCCCTCTGCCATGCTCCTCCTCTGGCCGTGCTTGTATACCTGCACGCTGTGGAGAGTGTGGGTGTTGCATCTGGGGCAGTACGTCCTTATTGCCTTGGGGAACTTCACGTCCTCCCTACCCCCGATGCCTGGGGGGTGTTGTGTTGGATCTTATAAAGGCTCACCTCCTGCAGGCCCTGGTTATGCCCCTGGCTATCCCCTCTAGTATGCCTCTGCCTATGGTTGCTGTTAGCCCCCTGAACTCTGGGACCCCGTTAACCTCGTTCACGAGGAGGCCTCTCTGGGATTCGAGGAGGTCTATGCTCACCAGTCCTCCCCCGACGGCCTCGGCTGCCCTTGCTGCCAGTTCGATTGCCTCTTCCCCTGTGTAGGGC
>JALWGG010000196.1 GCA_027013765.1 Acidilobaceae archaeon | reverse complement strand
TGCCACCAGTAATAGTAACCAGGGGAATGCTAGAAGAGGCCCAAAGAATGTCGTCAGTAAGGCCTGACAGGCTGTTAAAGGAGATTACAGGCATGAACGTGAAAAGAGAGCTTGCATGGAGCATCGTTACCAGTAGACCAGCCACAAAGCTATTCCTAGAAGTAGTGAAGTCCGGCGGAGACCCGATAATAACTGCAAGACTCCTAGGAATAGATTATAAGGGTGAGCTCAGGGAGCAAAGAAAAGACCCCGGAGACCCAGACAATTGGCCAGAGCCACATGTCATAGCAAGACTAGTCTCCCTAATCAAAGATGGAGAGTATCCCTATGACGCTATAAAGGGCCTAGTACTACCCAGAATAGCGGAGAACCCAGCCACCCCACTAGACTATGTGCTCCCAAGCAAGGTCCTCGATCCAGAGCGCCTGGTGGAGGATGTGATCAAGTCGGAGACGAGGGCTGTCAGGGATTATTTATCGGGCAAGAAGCAAGCCTTGAACTACCTGGTTGGTGCTGCCATGAGGAGGGCCCGGGGTAGAGCGGTTGATCCAAGGATTCTCAGGAGGATCCTGCTGGAGAAGCTGGAAGCGTTGAGGGATTAAAAATTTAAAAAGGATGGTTATAGTCGTTAGTGAGCCTCTGCGATGGGTTTTTCGGGGGTCTTTGCAGCCCTCTCTAGGTAGGTCCTAGCCTCCTTCACGTCTTCATCCTTTACTGGCTTGTCGTAGCAGAACCACCAGTCTAGGCACTTGTATGCCTCCATCCTCTTCATTGCCTCCTCATATGTTAGTGGTGGTGGCACGATTACGTTGTCACCTATTATCTCGTTGTTAGGCCAGTTTGCTGGCATTGCCCTTCCATGCTTGTCTCCTACCTGTAGGGCCTTGACTATCCTTAGTATCTCGTCGATTAGTCTTCCAAGCTCTAGCGGGTAGTATAGGATTGTCCTGATCACGCCCTTATTGTCTACAACGAATACTGCCCTGACTGTGTGTGTGCTTGACTCCGCGTGTAGTAGTCCTAGCTGCTTTGAAACGTATCCCTGGGGGTCTGCTATTATCGGGAACGGGATCTCTACCCCGGTCTTCTCCTTTATCCACTCCTTCCACTTTATGTGGCTGTATACACTATCGACGCTCAGCCCGATTAGCTCGGTGTTTAGCTTCTTGAAGTCTTCATATCTGAGTGCGAAGCTGACGAACTCGGTTGTGCATACTGGTGTGAAGTCTGCTGGGTGGCTGAAGAGGACGAACCACTTGCCCTTCTCAGTGTAATAGTCTGGTAGCTTTATCCTGCCGTGGTCGGTTACTACCTCCATTTCGGGGAACTTTTCTCCTATTAATGGTATCTGTCCGGGCATCCTTTTTCACCCGTCGTGTAAATAGTACTGACTACTTCTATAAAAGCTTTTCTATAGATTATCAATATAATCCCTTTTAATACACGCCCCTGGCATGCGGGGGTGCAAAGGGTAACGGAGACGCTAGCATACGCGGCATTAGGCATGCTAATAGCAATGGTATCAAGTATGGCTGGCATAGGTGGAGGAGTATTCATGGTACCATTATTCTACCTTGCCCTCAAGGAGCCGATCAATATAGCTGTTGGCACTAGCAAGGCTGTGATAGTTGTGATCTCGCTGATGAGTACAGCAATATATATTAGGACGGGTAAGGTCGATATGAAGATTGGAACAATACTATTATCAACCATGGTCCCCGGAAGCTACTTGGGAGCATTCATGGTCTCAACGATAAACCCCACGATCCTGGAATACATAGTTGCCTTATTCATACTATTATACGCGGCCAGGCTGATATATAGGGTTCTTAAAAATGGCACGAAACAAGGCCTGGGAGATAAAGACCGTCATGGCAGAAACCCTAAGATAGCACTACTTGCAGGGCTATTAATAGGCGTCATAGCCGGGTTGACTGGAACCGGGGGAGGGGCATTAGTTGTTCCACTAGCCACCATGTTCCTCGGACTAAGTATTCATGAGGCTGTGGCAACGTCTATGTATGCTATGACCCTTGCAGCAGTGGTTGCGGCTATAAGACATTATGTAAACGGGGACATAGATATGGGTATAGCACTCCCCTTCGCTGCAGGAGCCTTGATAGGGGCTCAGATCGGCCCTAGGATAGCGCTCCGTATAAAGCCAAACACCCTCAGGCTGGTGGTTGCAGTGATCCTGATAATTGTAGCAGTTAGGATGCTTCTATAAAGATAATTTTAAAGTTTAGAAATTGTATTTGGTTGGAGGGCTACTTGCCCTCCTCTATTGTAGCTCCTGGAGCCTGAGTGCTTGAGGGTACCTGGTGCTCGAATGATGGTAGCTCCGGGAACTGCTGGCGTAGCCTCTGCTCTGCCACTATGCTTGCATCCCTTAGTATCTTCTGTGCCTCCTCTGTTACTATAGTGTTGTCCATCGTTACCGGGACGTTCGCGGTTATCTGCATCATGCCCGCCTGGAGTGCCTCATCGATCTCTAGTAGCTCCGTGTATACATCGGGCATCATGCCCCTCATGTACCCTGCTACCTGCTTCAGGGCCACGATTGCTGGGGCCAGGTTTGCATGCGTGTCCCCGACTATTAGGGCGGTGTCTAGCTTTATCTTCACCTTCTCCAGCGCATACTTGACTGTTAGTATTATCTTGGCCATCTTCCTTATCTCTGCCACCTCGTTGGCATACATTGTAGCCCTGGTCTTGTCGCCCTCCACCAGTGCATTTACTACCTTCTCGAATAGCTGCTTGTCATAGATCTGTAGCTTGCCAAGGCTGTAGTCTAGCCTGTGTATCTGCGTGTTTATCCTGTACACAGCATTTATTATCTGCTGCTTCAGTGACGCTGGCGGGTTTATGAACTCCTTAATCTTCTTCCCCACAGTCTCCCTCCTCGTCGGCGCGTTCCACCTCTTAGCCCATGTATCTAGGCTCACAG
>JALWGG010000195.1 GCA_027013765.1 Acidilobaceae archaeon | reverse complement strand
ATATAGTACTCCGGGTCCTCTCCACTAGCCCCGGGTAGTGGTATAATCTCCTCTATGATGACTCCCCTACCAGGCTCATCCTTGACCTCGACCACCAGGCCATCGATGTGTATCCTTGTAACATCACCCTCGGCCTCATACCTTACGCCGAGCATTGATAAGAGCCTCTGGAGCTCCCTCACCTCCTCCCGGTGGCTTGCATGCCCTGGTATGCCTAGCTCTTCATCCCCATGCACTAGACCCCACCCTGGGGGTAGGCGTGGGTGGGAGCGGGTTATAGTATTTGCCTGTTATCCCTTGTAAGCCTGTGGAGATGTATTGCTATAATATTTTTAGTTTGGAGGCGTATCGGGTATAAATGTTAGAGGTATACTGATATATTATCCTTATAATTCATATATATCAATATAGTGGGTGGCTGGGTAATGCTTAAACACACGACAAGGAAGCTGGTTAACGCGCCAATAATCTACTGCCTAAGGTGTGTAAGGGACCCTGGCAACTTCCTATCCCACAGCAAGTACACCTACACTGTGAAGAGGATCAGGGACAACGTGTATGAGGTAGTATTTAGATGGGTAAAGTGGGGTATGGAGAGGTTTTACAGGGTCATCATAGAGGTTAAGGAGGAGGGGGATACAGTAGTCTACACCAGCACAAGAGACTCACCATACCACTTCAGGCTCAGCTTCAAGCTTGCGGATGCAGGGGAGGAGAGGACCAGCGTAGTCGTCGAGTCGGAGATGAAGGCCGGCATAATGGCAGACCTGCTAGGCAAGAAGGATTATAGAGAGTTCATAGAAGAGCTGGTGGATAAGGGGATAGTAGGTGCTGCTAGAAAGATTGCAGAAAGCGTAGAACCGCTGCCCGGCGAGGCGGAGCCTAGTTGCACCGATTGCCTCCTATATGACTCTCATAAGGCCTACTGCTACGCGCTCAGGGAGGATGTTAGGGACCCCCGTAGGCCTCCCTGCAGGGGCAAGTACTTCCTCTCTAGGAGGCTAATCCTGGGCGTCGAGGAGAGATCTTGAGGACCGCGAGCATGGACCCCTCGTTGCCTTCCTCCACATACTCCACCCTGGCCACCAGGTTGTACCTGCCTATAATGTATACAAGGTCCTCTATCCACTCATAAAGGCTACAGCCGGTGCAGGGGCCTCCCGTGAACTCTATGTAGAATCTTGCTCCTTCGACACGATTTATCCTAGCCTCTGCCCCGGGACCATTATACCTATTATACTCCTCAACTGCCCTGGACACGATGTTGAGTAGGACCAGGTCCATGGACCCCTCCCAAACCCCCTATAAATGGCATGGTGGTAATAAGGATTATCATAATATATACCCCCACACTGCATGATGCAATAGTTAGGTATGGTAATACGGTAATCCCAGGGGTGTACCCGTCCATGGGGCTTAGGGACCTGTTAGAGGATGCAGTGCATGCGTTATCAAGACAGGGCCCAGTCATAGATTTGGGTGAGGGGGGCCTGCTCGTTGTAGGGGATATACACGGCTATCCCGAGGTGGCTAGGTGGGCTCTGAGGATATGGGGTGAGTATGGGTATAGGCATATCGTTTTCCTCGGGGACTACACCGATAGGGGGCCCGATGGCGTGGGCAGTCTTGAGACCGTTATAGAGGCATTCCTGGGAGAGCCTGGCAGGGTGGTCCTCCTTAGGGGCAACCATGAGACTCCCTCCATGAACTATAACTACGGCTTCTACCGGGAGCTGATGGATAAGGGGTTAAAGGACCTCTACCAGGACATTGTAAGGCTATACAGGAGCATGCCATACATTGCGAGGACGAGCAACACAATCATACTACACGGGGGGATACCCTGTAGGAAGTGTAGCGGAGAGGGGGAGGAGGCGTATACCATAGAGGAGATAGCCAGCGCCATAGAGGATGAGAGGGCTAGAGGCGACGACACGGACCCGGGACCAGAAACAGTGGGGTTCCACATACTCTGGAACGACCCCCTAGGCTCTATAGAGTGGTTCGCCCCCAGCATAAGAGGGGCATACTACTATGGTAGGACGGCGTGGAAGAGGTTCCTGGAGGCTAATGGAAGCGCATTACTAGTAAGGGGTCATGAAGTGGTTGACGCACTCAGGATATGGAGAGGTAGTGGGGAGGCTGAAGAGGGGTTCAGCGATGGATGGACGAGTGGTATTGATGAATACAGGGGCTCAGTGGTAACTGTATTCTCAAGCCTATACCACGGGCTAAGAGCCGGTGCACTGGGGCTGGGAAAAAACGTGTTGAGGTTACACGTGTTTGGAGAGGGATAGCCTCTGGAGGAGTCTCCTAGCCCTCAACAACGCGGGCCTGAGTAGGGGGCTCTCCACCTGGGGCCTCTCAAGGAACCGCCTAAGCTCCTCCAGGTGGCCTGTAAGGTGCCTGGCCCTAGCCTCCTCTGATACCGGTTTCTCCGCCTGTAGCTTCTGCCCTCCCTCATAGAAGCCCTCGGGGTAGTACCATACCTTGAACCATGTGAATCCCAGCTTGTAGAGCTTGTATCCCAGCCTGGTGGCTATTACTGGAACCCCAGCCTCAAGCTGGGCCAGGGTCTCCGGGTCCCTGTAGTACTCTACGTATAGGCTCTCCCCGGGCCCCAGCGAGCCTGAGAGGATGGATAGAGCCTCATCCTCTATACGCGAGTCGAGGACCTCTATAATGGACCTCTCAACAGTTATCCTGGGGACGATATTATAGACCTCGATCCACGGCCTGTAGTAGGGGGGCTGGCCGCAGAATATTGCCAGAGATGCAACCCTCCACGGCATCCCAGCTATGTCCGCCACCAGGTCTAGGAGGAGCAGGCCCCTAAGCCTCCCCCTCCTAACATTGGCTGGCTGTAGTATGCTACTCCAGCGCTCCTCCAGGAGCCTCGACAGCCTTGAGGGGCACTCCACTGGCGGCACCTTACTCTATAATAGTGATGTTC
>JALWGG010000194.1:951-2963 GCA_027013765.1 Acidilobaceae archaeon | reverse complement strand
GTCTATGACAGGTGCATGATGGAGGAGCATAGGAGGCATTTTAAAAAGAATTATTAGAGACACAGCCGAAACGGTATGAATGTTTTCATGCAGGTGTGTGCGGCTTGTGCGAGTGGTGTAGGGTTGAAGAGGTTGGTAGAGGTGTATACGCGGTTATAGATGTAGATGGGGGATGGTTCAGGAGTAACAGTGGGCTAATCAATATGGGGGATTATACTCTAGTCGTTGACACGCAGTATAACGAGGCCAGGGCCCGCGACCTCGTGGCTCTCATAAAGCGTTTGAACCTTCCAGACCCGGGCCTTATAGTAAATACCCACCACCATGGGGACCACGTGTGGGGTAACCATGTCATAGGAGCCAAATCCATTATGCATGTAAATGCAGCTAAACATGTGGATATGCTGAGGAGTATCGGGCCCAGCATGTATAGACAATTCTTCCCTCACCTGGACTTCACAGGAGCCAAGTACACTGGTCCAGACGTGATAGTGGGAGACTGGATCGAGTTGAGGGGTGCCTATGGATCCGTAGCCGTCAGGCATTATGGCCCCGCGCATACTACAGGAGATATAGTAGTTGAGGTGGGTTGGAGCGACGTCGTCTTCATGGGGGACCTAGTCTTTAACGAGGTAACTCCGCTAGCCATAGATGGAACTGTCAAGGGATGGCTTGAGGTCCTCAGCAGGGTTATGGAGGCCTATGAGGGCAAGGTCCTCATAGGGGGTCATGGACCAGTAGCTACATCAAAGACGATAGACCTGCTCATAAAGTACTTTAAACACGTGCTTGGCGCAACGGGTTACCTTTTGAATGAGGGATTGAGTGACCCCCTAGAGATTGCGGTTAAGGCTACAAACGGGCCTTTAGAGGGATGGAGGGAGCGTGAGAGGATAGTATTGAATGTTGCTAGAGCAATCATGGACCTAAGGGGGGAACAGCCTGGAACACCCCTGGAGAAGCTCCCCGAGCTAGCTATGAAGATGGCTGAGTATAGGAGGATTACTAGCAGAGGCTAGGCATCCCTTCCGAATTCCAACTAGAAGCCATTTACCGGGGCAAGGGTATACATGGGCTCCAAGGGAACGCTATCAGGGTGATTGGCTCAAATTTAGATATGAGCTATACTTGTATTTTTTATATTCATCTGTATTCTCAGGCTTTCTCAATATGTAGAGTTTTTCATGGTATATTAGTAGGAAATCTTTTTCCCTAAGTTTTGCCCATTTCTCTCTAGTAGCCTTCATCTTGTGCTGTATCTTTACAACCTCCTCTCTCAGTATAAACCCGGCTCTAAGGAGCATTTCAAGGACATAGTGGGTTATTGGTACATAGTGTTTATGAATCCTAGTATCTCCGACTAGCATCCCCATGTGCCTGCCTGGTTTAAGTACTCTGTAAGCTTCTTTTGCAACCTGATGTATCATAGCAAGATACTCCTCTAGGCTCTTAGCCGTTGATAGGTCTCCGGGAGCTCTAGAACTACTACCGTATTTTATAATGTTGTAGTAGGGTGGATGAGTTGCCACTAAGTCAATACTATCGCCCTTGATCTCGTCTAAGTTCCCTGCATTGCCATGGTATATCTCCACTTTGGCTCTCAGTATGTCATCAGCGGATACAGTATCATTGTTGCCTATAGCAATATCCCCTTGAAGCCATTTGGTAAGGTTCTCTCCAGGAGAGGCCAGTTTCTCAAGGTGCCTCTCCAGCCAGTAGAGCCTGTGTAAGGTTAACATTATTGCATTGTAGTTTATGTCAACTCCTATGCAGTTCCTGCCAAGGAGCTTGGCCTCGATACAAGTAGTACCACCACCAACCATGGGATCGAGTACCGTGTCTCCTGGCTTCGTGTACATTAGTATGAGTGCGCGGGCCATCTGGGGAGGCCAATTACCCCGATAATCGCCTCTATGAGTAGACCATGCACCTCTCTTCGGGAAGCTCCAAACAGTTGTACTGATATCTGTAAGCTCTTCCGGGGTAGGGTGTAACCGCTTTACTTCTACAGG
>JALWGG010000194.1:0-941 GCA_027013765.1 Acidilobaceae archaeon | reverse complement strand
GTTAAAACCTTCTAATATAAGTTCAAAGTTCATAGTTCAAATTTATTTTTTGAAATCCCTCTTTATTCTTCTTTACAAAGCCAAGGTATTCTTCATACGTTACTCTTCTCATTCCGGTCTTGGTGTCTGTATCCAATTGTTTTTCAGGTCTCATTTAAATCACCTAGCCAGTTTATAGTCGCCTAGGCACTTAATATGGTCTGGTGGGTCCTTAAACTCGGTGCTCTCATCCTACTGCTTTATAGTAGAGTTGCTATAGGTTCCGAAGGCCATGGGTTGGTCATGGTGGGTCCGGCTCGGTAGTGCGGGGAACTATCAAAAGGGGCCTGTGGGGTTAATCTTCGATCCTTTCAATGACCCTGTGAAACGTGTTTTTCTTGCAGGTCCTGCAATAGTGGTATATTGTGCCTAGCTGGTCTAGCCTGTAGCTTACTGGTAGTATCCATGTGTTTCCGCATTCTGTGCATTCAAGCTTCCACCTGGTCATGCTTAGACCCTTGGATTAGATTGAGTGGCTTTGGGAATAAATATTGTTTAAAAAGGTATGGCTCTATTTTTATTATGTTTTTGAAATTTATTATTTATATTATTCCTAGCCTGGCTAGTACCGCGATTATCAGGAATGTCAGGTAGAATAGGAATGCTACTACCATTGCTATGACCCATAGCGTGTTGGGTTTTATGGCTTTATAGATCTTTTCTGGCAGCTGTTTTATCAGGGAGGTGTTTATGTACAGTACTAGTAGTGGTGAAATTGTCATGGCGACCAGGCTCATTACGGCTCCAAACACTACCAGGTCGCCGTAGCTTACTTTACGTATCACTGCTAGGCCTACTAGTAGGAATTCCACCAGTATTATGCCTCCCCACCAGTATGCATACCACTTCCTTATATCCTTCTTCACGAAGTTCCTAACACCCTCATACGTTATGTATAGAGT
>JALWGG010000193.1 GCA_027013765.1 Acidilobaceae archaeon | reverse complement strand
GTATAGAATCCCCCCGGGTTTTAGTAGCCTATACAGCCTCCTGTAGAACTCCTGGCCGTATAGGTCTCCGGTTGCCGGGGTCAGCCTGGGGGGGTCGTGTATAATCCTGTCAAAGAATCCTTGGGGGAACTCTTCGACCAGGTCGACCGCGTCGCCCCTGAGTATGGTTATCTTGTCTGTGCCTAGCATCCTGCTCCAGGGGTTTAGCGACGCTATGTACAACACGTCCTCGCTAACCTCAATACTATACACCCTCGACGCGCCCCTCCTCACTGAGGATATAGCGGTGTAGCCTAGGCCCGTGCATATATCGAGGACCTTGTGGCCCCTCCCCACACGTGCAGCCCTAACCTTGCTGGAGGCATCCCTTATCGGGTCTACATCCTTTATCCTGTGCATATGTATCCCGTCTATCCATATCGTTGGCGCCCCGCCACCCACGGGCTCTAGGGCCATGTAGGATGAACCCCTAACCTCGACCCTCCTCAGGGACCCATCGTCATAGTACCATGCATACCTGTCGGAGGCTGCATACTCAAGGTCCTTATAGTCTAGGTGGAATGATGAGCCGTCAACCTCCAGGTAAACCCCCGCAGGCCCAGGCGAGGCTATACCCCTGGATAACCCCAGGTTAACCGTTACAGGCCCACCCCTAAGCAGGGCCCTAGCCTCCCATGGAGCTAGCACCAGGCTCGTCCTAGGCCTGAACACGTATATCTCCACAGCCATGCAACCCGTTATATGCAAACACTTGGGGCCGAAACCCTTTATACCCATAACTATAATCATTCATCTCTAATGGAGGGGGCCCGGTATGAGTATAGAGGTCCTCAGGGCTGAGGAGGAAGAAGAGGAGTTCTGGGAGGAGGAAGAGGAGGAGCTCGACTTCGAGGATATCGAAGAGGAGGAAGAGTTCGAGGAGGAGTGGGAGGACCTAGAGGAAGAAGAGGAAGAATGGGAGGAAGAGGAGGAGTTCTGGGAGGAGGAAGAGGAAGAATAGCCTCAAACCACGGCCTCTACAAGCCTCCCCCTCAAGTCGAAGAAGGATGCATCAACTATATCCACTATGGCCCATGAACCCATGAGGTCCTCCCTATAGGGCAGGACTATTGGGAAATAGTTGTCAAGCCTCCCCGTCATGCTCCAGCCCCGGAAGCTCCTCTCGGTCACTAGTGCCTTAACCCTCCTCCCGATATAGGCCTCATGTTTCCTCAACCCTATCTCCTCGATGACCTTCATGAGTAGGCTGCTCCTCTCCTTCTTGACCGGGTCTGGCACCTGCTTCATGGCTGCAGCCCTTGTATGGGGCCTCATGCTGTACTGTGCGAGGTGGACCCTCTCGAATTCAAGCTCCCTCACCAGCTTTACAGTGTTGTTGAATGCCTGCTCATCCTCCCCCGGATGCCCCACTATAATGTCTGTCGCGAACATCGACTCTGGATACCTTGCCTTGACCCTTCTATGGATCCACTTGAACTCGTCAACGGTATACCTCCTATTCATGATCCTCAGGACCTCGTCATCCCCGCTCTGGACCGGTATGTGGAAGAACTTGTACACGCGCTCATCCGAGTAGGCGTCTAGCAGGTCGTCTAGTATCTCCATTGCCAGCTCGGGCGTCATCATCCCTATCCTAATCCTATAATCCCCCTCCACCTTCTCCAAGACCATCGATACCAGGTCTGCCAGTGTGGGCTTGCCTGGGAGGTCCCTGCCGTATGCAGCTGTATCTAGGCCTGTGAACCTGATCTCCCTTACCCCCCGGGATACTAGTCTCGATACAGCCTCAACGATGAGTCTCGGCTGGAAGCTCTTCAACTCCCTCCTGGCCAGTTTGGATATGCAGAAGCTACAGTTGTTAAGGCATCCCTCCTCGATCATGATTGTTGCAACCCTATCCTTCACGGGTGAGGGCGGTATGAAGTCCGTCCTCCTGGACCCGGTTAGCAGGACCACGCTCCCGCTAGACTCCACAGCCTCCAGGACCCTGTGCGCGTTCTGGGGAGATAGCATGCTCGCCTCGGGAGCTACCCTCTTCACCAGCCCCGGCCTGGCCCTTGCAAGGCACCCGGCTACTATCAGCTTCTTCCCATGCGTCCTCAACTGTTTAATCCTGTCCACCATCCTGTACTCGGTATCTAGCCTGACTGCACAGGTGTTTATGATCAAGACATCCGCCTCTCCCGGGTCGTCGACCCTAGTGTACCCGGCCGAGTCTAGGGCGTGCTTCATTACCTGGCTGTCATACTCGGATAGGCTGCACCCATACGTCTCGATATAGTACCTCTTCATACCCCTCCCCATCCGGATCCAATAGCATATTACCCTGGTCGTGGTGTATGTTTTCAGGGTTGATATAGATGAGTGGTAAGGAGCTGCTGATGGACTATGAGAGGCTCCTGGAGAGGCTTTACAGGAAGGTCCCGCCTAAGAGTGGCAGTGCAGAGTACCAGATCCCGGAGCCCGAGATAATTAGGATCGGTAACCAGACGATCATCAGGAACTTCAGGGAGATCTCGCAGAAGCTAAAGAGGGATCCACAACTAGTAGCCAGGTACCTGCAGAAGGAGCTGGCAGCCGCCGGGAGCTATGACCCCGGGAGCGGGCAGCTTGTATTGAATATCAAGGTGTCTAGGAGGGTAGTCAACCAGTTCCTACAATTATTCCTGAGGCAGTATGTAAGGTGCCCGACATGCGGGAGCATAGACACAAGGCTCAGGAGGGAGGGTAAGGCCTGGATCCTAGTGTGTGAGGCGTGTGGTGCGGAGCAGCCTGTAAAGGCCTTCTAGCAGCAGGGGCCAAGCCACGGCGCTATCCTACCATAGAGCTCCCTAGAGGCCCTCCACCTATCCTCCACCCAGGGCGGGGTCCTCGGACACTTTACAATGTCGTGGTAGTCATATGGTTTTATGTCTAGAACGGGGGTCCCGGGCCAGGCGTCGAGTCCCCTGACATAGAGTATGGGTT
>JALWGG010000192.1 GCA_027013765.1 Acidilobaceae archaeon | reverse complement strand
GAAGAATTCCTTGTATCAATTATGTTCAAAAGAATGTATATAAGAGCTTTGCTATGGCTTTACATTTTCTTAATATAATGAACGAAAGTATAGTTCACCACGTACAACATGTGAAGCTGAGAAGATAAGAGCGCTTATCGACGAGCTGGTAAGTGAGGTGACACGCGGACTAGCACAGATAACATTCAAAGGAGAGCCTGGAACAGAGATAATGATAGATGGGAAGCATAGCGTCAGGATCGGGAATAACGGCTATATAAACGTGTATATAGAGCCTGGCAAACACGAGATAAAATACAAGAACATACTTAAAGAAGTAGAACTTAACCCAGGCGAAAAAATGGTAATCGACACAGGAGGAAGAGTGCAAACGATTGAGACTACTACAAGCAAGCAAAAACAGGAGACAACAGAGACAAAGCCCGGAACCACGACAAAGAAGGTGGCTTCAGAAGCAACTACGGGGACAGAAGGCGAGGCTAGTCAGCCAGGTGTGGGGCAGGAAACAAGCCAAACAACGCAAGATGAAGGGATGGGGGACATAACAATAGCGGCAGGGATACTAATCCTGATAATAGTTGTGGCAGGGATAATGCTAGCCAGGAGACGATGAAGCCGGTATAGACCAACTGGCATGTAATGAGCATCAAATATAGCAATCCACGGGGTCTCCCGGGTGGAGGCTAGGAGGGGCCTAGGATCGTGTTGAGGAATTTTTCGTGATCGAATTTTTCCAGATCCCCATAGTCTTGGCCAGTGCCCAGGTATAGCACTGGCTTCCTGGTTACAGCTGCTATTGATATAGCCGATCCCCCCTTAACGTCTGCATCGATCTTAGTCAGTATGACCGCATCTATTCCAACAGCCTCATCGAATTTCCTAGCCTCCTCCACCGCATCGTTCCCAGTTAAGCTGTCGACGACGAGTATCTTCATGTCTGGCCTGGACACCCTTATTATCTTCCTCAACTCGTTCATCAGGTCACGGTCTACATGCATCCTGCCAGCGGTATCAACTAGGACGACGCAGTATCCACGGGCTCTCGCATGGTTTATGGCATCCACAGCCACGCTAGCCGGGTCCCTTCCATACCCTCCTTTTACTATCGGTATACCGAGCCTCTTTGCATGGATCTCCAGCTGCTCCTGGGCTCCTGCCCGGAACGTGTCTGCAGCGGCCACAACAGGGGTTAGGCCCGCGTCTTTAAACATCTTGGCCATCTTTGCTATCGTCGTCGTCTTCCCCACCCCGTTGACCCCCAGGAACACTATTACATAGGGCTCCCCCATACTACACTTCCGCCTAGCCTCCTCCAGGGGGTCAGGGGCCTTTATTGAGAGGACCTCCCTCAACCTGCTTCTAATAGCGTCCTTTACGATCCTCTCTACATCCTTCCCCCTCTTGACCTTGGCCCCGGTAAGCCTCCTCTTAACCTCTTCAACCAGATCCTCTGCAACGTCATATGCGACATCTGCCTCTACAAGCCCTATAAGCAGCTCCTCCAGGTACTCCTCCACGTCGCCTACACTAAGGGTCTTATATGCTATCCTATCACCGATCCCAGCCCTGATCGAGGATGCTACCTCGCTTATGGCCGATTTAAGCCTGTCAAACACCATAATCCCGGTCACCGGCGTGTGTAGCGTCTCTACTGCTTCCTGGCCTCCCTAGCCTGCCTGGCCTGCTGGGCTGATAATTGCTGGAGTACTGCCTGGTACTGTTCATATAGGCTTGTGAGGTCCTTAAGCTGCTTGGTTGCCTCGCTTATACTCTTAGACAGCCTGGCCTCCTTCTCATCCAGGATCTCCAGGGCCTTCTCCTTGTCCAGCCTTGCATAGACGTCTAAGCCCAGGTGTACTATGAACTTCTCCCTATCCCTAACCTCTACTATAGCCATGGAGTTCATGCTTGGGTCTAGCATCACCATTACTGGGCCCTCTGAGCTGGAGAGGGCCTTTATGCTCTCCATGGACCTCGACACGTTCTCCCTGGCCTGAGTCAGCTCCGCTATGAAGGACTGGAGCCTGCTTATCTGGGCCTCTATAGCCTGCATCTGGGCCAGTATAGCCCTAGGATCAACCTGCACGGCCACTATACCTTCACCCACCTTGTCAGTGATGCCAGCCTGTGTATCCTGAGGTCATCCACCTCCTCCAGCGGTACCTCCTCAACCTTCAGGATCTTTATATGGTACCTCCTAAGCTTATGCCTACTACCCAGCTCCGAGTACACCTTCTCCACAGCGTGTTCCGGCTTAAGCGCCCTCACATAGATAGCGAACTTCCTCCACTCCGGGAACCGGTCGTGGGAGAGCATCATCTCCCCGGAGACCCTGAACACCTTTACCTCACTCATCCCCTACCTACACCCCCACTCAATGCCATCTGTATACGTGCGAGCTCGGGGCCCCGTGTCTCCTCACCCACCACGGCGCCCCACGTATTTGCTACCAACCCTGTTCTAACGAATGAGACGCCAAAATTAACTGTTCCGGTTAGTATAGGTACCTTGAATAGCTCCTCCAGCTCCCTCAGCTCGTCCTCGCTGGTGTCTGGGTGAACGAGCCCACCCTTATTGGTGACTACCAGGACGGAGCCCACGGTCAGCACACCTGCTATACTCCTCTTCACCACCTCCACGCCTAGTGCGTCCTCTATAGCCTTCACGGTTTCATCCTCAAGCTGTGGATAAACTACCGCTGCCCGGTCGTTGGCAGCTATCAGGTTTCCCAACGCGTTGTTGCGGGTATCGACTATCACGATGTTGATGTCTCCCAGTTCAGTCTTTATCTTAGACACTTCCTCCTCAGACACTGTTCTGGGTAGGACTATGGCATTACTATTCCCATTAGCCATGACCCCCACTAGCCTTGTCCCTGAGACGGAGGTCCTCACCAGGGGGACCCTGCATACGTCCCTGATCTTCTCTGCCTCCTCGGCAGTTATGTCTGGCGGTGCGAGTACATATGAATCGGTGACGTGC
>JALWGG010000191.1:3672-9462 GCA_027013765.1 Acidilobaceae archaeon | reverse complement strand
TAGCCTGGGTGTGGTTGCCGTTAAACCGCGCTAAACCTCTTAGACCATTCCTCATACATCTTAAGCATCCTCTTATCCACGCTGGGCATCCTCTTCTCTATAACCCTCTTGAAGTCCTTCATAGACACGGGCCTGGGTTCTCCCTTCCCACCGTTCTTGAAGAGCTCTTTTACCGTGATCATGTAGGCGTCCTGCACTATATCCCTGATGTCGCTCCCAGAGTACCCCTCAAGCATCTCAGCCAGCTCGTCGAGATCCACGTCGCTTGCAAGCTTGATCTTCCTAGTCAATAGCCTCAGCAGCTCCCTCCTGGCCTCCTTGTCAGGTAGTGGGACGTATATCCTCTTCTGGAACCTCCTTATGAATGGCTCATCCAGAGCCCATGGCTTGTTCGTCGCTCCTATGACGTAGACGTGTAGCTTGCTACTCTTATCCTGAAGCCCGTCCATCTCCTTGAGGAACTGGTTTCTAACCCTAACCTCTCCGCCAACCTCGTTGCTGTGGACCCCCAGTAGGGCGTCTATCTCGTCTATGAATATCACGACAGGCACGCCCTCCTTCGCCCTGGCCCTTGCATAGTCGAATAGCTTCCTAACGTTCTTCTCACCCTCCCCAAGCCACTTACTCATTATGCTAGCCGCGTCCACGTATAGGAACTCGCCTTCAACCTCGTTTGCAACCGCTGCAGCGAGCATTGTCTTGCCGGTGCCAGGCGGCCCGTATAGTAGTATCCCCCTCGGCCACCCCAGGGGGAACAGGTCAGGCCTCTTAACAGGGTATAGTATGGCCTCCCTTATAGCCTCCTTCGCATCCTCAAGGCCAGCTATATCATCGAACGTCACATTGGGCTTCTCCTTCATAACGAATGGCGGGGTGGACCCGTTACCTCCTGCATCCCTAACCTCAACCCTATACTCCTCATCCTCCCCAGCCTCAGCCTGGCCCACTGGTATCAGCTTGGACTCGATCTCCTTAGCCTTCTTCTCATACTGCCTGAGGTACCTGCTATACATTCCCACCAGCGGGTGGTCCGGGTAGTAGGTGACGATCTTCCTGAGGGCCTCTATGGCCATCCTCAGGTTGTGGAGTGCTACCTCAAGGTCCCCCTCCTTCTCAGCCTTCATTGCGGCCAGCGCATGCTTCTTAATCGCATTCTCAAGCTCCATTACAGGGTGGGACATCATCCCTCGGCCCCCCAGGGGGTTATATCCATTCTGCGCTGTTCCTCCCGGTAACCTTTATGACCCCTTTCTCCTGCAGTTTGAATAGTATCCTCCTGACATCGTCCGGGGTTATGCCGAGCTCCTTGGCCGCCTTCCTAACATTCAATACTCCATTATTCCTCTTAATGTACTCTAGGAGCTCCCTTTCCAGGTTCCTATGCCTCAGCCTCTCTCTGGCTATCCCCTCGATCGGTATGCTTGGTATTAGCCTGTCGCTCTCCACCTGTGCCTCCCTCAGCGCCCTTGCTATCTCCCTCCTCACCTCCTCGTCTATGGTGAAGCTTACTTTGCCCTGTGGCAGGTTTGATGCCAGCATGTCTGTGCCCTTGATCAGCTTCTCTGTTGACTCCTTTATGCTGCTCAGCGTGGACATTATCTCAGGGCCCGCCGTGTATAGGAACTCGTTCATACCCTTCATTGCATAGTCTAGCGGTGCCAGGGCCTTCACCAGGGCTTCTATGCTCCTAGCATCGTTTATCCTCTCTATTGATATCGATATCAGCTTCTGGAATAATAATACGCCCCTGAGCACCTTCTTCTTCAACACTATCTCCGCTGCATACTCCTCCATCTCCTCCATGTTCCTCTTCCTGGCTGCCTCAAGCAGCCTTGTGTTCAGCTTGTCTATCTCGTTGACTAGCTGGTACTTCATCCTATCTATCTCCATCCTAGCCATCTGGAGCCTTGATATGATCTCGTCATAGTCTATGGCGGGCTGGACGTGCTGACCTACACCAGATAAATCGTTAGGAACTCCACCCCCCAGCCCCAGTATCTTTCTTAATGTATCTACAACCATAGCCTATCTACACCTCTCCCATAGCTAACTATACTACAGCTGCCCATGGTATTTGGGGTAACGCTAGGTAACACCCGGAAAATAAGGTGTAGATACCGTGAAGCATTATAGAAGGAGGGGCCAGGCTATAGAGTGGTCTAGGGTGCCGGGTGTTGCCGCTAGAACTAGTCCATGCCCAGCCGGGGGTCGAGGAGGCTGCCAGGATACTGTCGCATGGTATAGAGTATAGGATGTGGATAAGCTTCTTCGCCAACTGCACGATAGAGTATGAGGGGAGGGCTGCGAGCAGGACGACGCCGGGGGATAGGCTGGTCATAATAAAGCCTGACGGGAGCGTTATAGTCCATGGCCCTAGGGGGTTTAAGCCGGATAACTGGCAGCCTGACACCTCATCCATAACAGTCCAGCACTCTGAGGGTCTACTCATTGTTAAGGCTGTGAGGAGGAGGCCTAGAGAGGTCCTCGTCATAAAGTGCGGTAGCATACATTCAATCATGATCCTGAAATCACCCGAGGAGGGGGGCTTCTGGATGTATCTCAACGAGCATGAGATACGGGACCTCCTAGCCAGCAACCCCAGCCTGATAGAGGAGGGGTTGAGGATTGTTGATGTGGAGAAGAGGATCGACCCTGGCTTCGTCGACCTTTACGGGATCGATAGGGAGGGTAGGCTTGTCGTCATAGAGATTAAGAGGGTTAAGGCCGGTGAGGAGGCGGCTAAACAGCTGGCTAGGTATATAGAGTATTTTAGGAGGGGTGGTAGGAGTGTCAGGGGGATACTAGTGGCTCCAGAAGCCACTGAGGCCGCCATCTACAGGTTGTCCCGGGAGGGGCTTGAGTTTAGGAGGATAGACTTGGCTAGGCTCTACGGCATGCTCAAGGAGCAGGCTAAGAGTAGTAGGGGGATCCTAAGGTATCTGGACTAGCTAGTCAACGCCTCCTCAGCGGCTATATCCGGGTTGAAGCTGATATACTGTATCATGCTCCCCCTTATCATAGCCTTCCCTATCTTAGCCACAATCCTCTTACCACCACCCCTCAACTCTACCGTGTCGTCGAGCACTAGATTCATAGTCGAGTCGGTCATGATAAGGGTCCCCATGTACTCGCTCCCATCCTTAAGCCTAACATAGATCTGCGTGTTTACAGCATCCCTCAGGTACCTCAACGGGTTTACTAGCCTACCCTCAACCGCCATAGCTCCATGCACCATGCACCAGGCTATACTATATCCTTAATAAAGGCATCCTACCCTTCGAGTAGTAGCTTGTCAATTAGTATAACATGCCTCCTCTTAACACGACCTCGGCTGTCGAACTCTACACCCTCAAGCTCTAGGAGCCTCCTCTTAACCATGGGGCCACCCATACTATAGCCCCCAAGGTCTAGGTTCGACTTAACCACCCTATGGCACGGGACTATGACTGGGTCCGGGTTCGATGCCATGAGTCTCCCAACAGCCCGGGGCGACGTTCCCAGAACCCTTGCAAGGCTTGCATACGTGGTCACGTATCCCGGGGGTATAAGCTGTAGTAGTGTGTATGCTAGGCTCCTCTTATCCAATCCAGGCCACCCGTGATAGGAGTAGTGCCCGGCCCCGACTTGGGGGCCCTGCAGGGCCTCTCGGACCCCACGGGGACCCCCAACGCAGCCGGCTTAACTTCCGGGTTCGATATGAGTCCGGGTGTTGCCCGGCTGCTCTGGTCGGGCCGGGCGTGTTGTAAACGTGCAGTGGCGGGTTTTTAAGCGTTACTGGAGGTAGGCTACTAGTAGCCCCGCTGGAGTAGGTATGACTGTGTACCTCCACGGGGGCCTTGAGACGGCGTCGAAGAACTCTGGCGGGGGTGGGGGGAAGTATGCGTTGTGGAATGCTGCTAGGCCCCCCTTCTTTAGGATCCTCTTGAGGACCTCAAGGGCGTCTGGGTACTGGTACTTCTCTATGTCTATGAACGCCATATCAACGCTGCCGAGGTCCTTGAGGACCTCAAGGGCCTCCCCTACCCTGACGAGGACCTCCACCCTGCCTAGGCCGAGCTTATCTAGGTTCCCCTTTATCCTTGAAGCCTTGCCGGGGTCATACTCGATTGCGATAAGCCTACATCTGGATCTGCATCCAGCTTCAAGGCCCGCTGCTAGCCATGCAGTAGAGTATCCCACACCAGCCCCTGCATCAATGACCGTATCCCCGCCACTAGATGCTATGTGGAATGCTAGAGCCTGCAGAACCATGCCGTCCTCAGGGTCTATAGCGGGGATCCCCCTCGACAGGCTCTCCCTCCTAATCTCCTCCAGGACCTCTATAAGGCCCACAATCAACACCACACTATACTACTGGTTGAATGCTTAAATACTAGCTATGCTCTGTGTGTCAATAGTGAATGGCCTGGTGGTGTTTATGGTAGAGTACAGGATTGAACACTCCCCAGCATACTCTCTCCTCAAGGTCTGGCTCAAGCCCGGAGAGTCGATAACCGTAGAGCCGGGCTCCTACATGCTCCATAAGGGGGAGGTGGAGGTTAAGACCTCCAGCGGAGGGATCCTCAGGGGACTATCGAGGATGCTAATGGGCGGCGAAAGCTTCTTCATGAACACCGTAACGGCTAGGAGCGACGTAGAGCTATGGATAGCGCCGGGGCTGGCGGGAGACATAGCAGCGGTGGAGCTAAACGGGGGCTCACTAGTTATACAGGATGGGAGCTACCTGGCACACATAGGAGACATTGAAGTATCAACCGCTTGGAGGGGCCTCAAAGGCCTACTAGCAGAAGGAGAACTAGTATGGACCAGGGCCAGCGGGACGGGTATAGTATTCATAAACAGCTACGGAGCGATGGAGCAGATAAACCTGGGGCCCGGCGAAAAGGCAACGATAGACAACGCGCACTTCGTCGCGCTAGACGATACAGTCTCGTGGAACGTCAGGAAGTGGGGTGGATGGAAGACACTATTCTTCGGCGGGGAAGGTATCGTCCTAGACGTTGTAGGGCCGGGAAGAGTATGGGTCCAGACAAGAAACCTACCATTATTTGCTAGGATCATCAGGAGATTCCTGCCATCAAGCTAAATGCCCATCCGGGGTGGAGTGCGCGAAAGTACATAAACTAGACACAACCATGCTGAATACATAATTTTTTAAGATATAAACCAGGCAACCAGGAGATGCTAAGCCCGGGGGGCTATAGGATGGGTTATATGCTAATAGCTGAGGGACATGGGAGCTATGACCCTGAAAACGACACTTCTAGGATAGGGGATATAGAGGTCCCTGGGGACAGGATGGGAGTGAACATCTTATTATCAGCCTTCGCGGCCTGCATATCCAAAAAGGTGTCCACGATCCTAGGCATCGGCGAGGGTATAGTAGAAGTCAGGATTGAGGCGTATACTAGCATAGATACACTATCCCGGGGAGAGGAGCCCTTCATGGAGAAATTTGTTGTCCACATAGTTGTCCCTAAAGGGTATGAGGCGGGTGAAGTAAGGGAGGCAGCGAAAAAGTGCCCGGGCCTCAGACTCATAATAGATAAAGTAGAGGACATAGTAGTGGCCGAGTCCTGAACTATATGGTCACTTTTTCATAAGGCTCTTGAACTCATCAACTCTCCTCTTAATATACTCTATCGACTCGGGATTCTCCAGAACTGCCAGGTTGCCCAGCGGCATGTCGCGTAGTATAGCCCTTATCACCCTCCTCATGATCTTGCCGCTCCTCGTCCTCGGGAGGTCCTCGACGAATACTATTGCCTCTGGCCTGAAGGGCTTGCCTAG
>JALWGG010000191.1:0-3662 GCA_027013765.1 Acidilobaceae archaeon | reverse complement strand
GCTTATCCGCTACAATCTTCTTGAGCTCCTCCTCAAGGCTGGTGCTGGCCTCATAACCTGGTTTGAGGGTGACGAAGCACCCGATGACCTCTCCCTTGACCTCGTGCGGCCACCCTATGCATGCCGACTCGGCCACGGCTGGGTGGGAGTTTATTATTGACTCTATCTCTGCTGGCCCTATCCTCTTGCCTGCAACCTTTATCACGTCGTCCGCCCTGCCTAGTATGAACCAGTACCCGTCCTCGTCTATGAGTGCTAGGTCACCGTGGAACCACATCCCGGGGAACCTGCTCCAGTATGTGCGTATATACCTCTCCGGGTCCCTCCACAGCCCCCTGGTCATGCTCGGCGCGGGCTTCTTGGCTACAAGGTATCCCGGGCTCCCCCTCACGGATACTCCATTATCGTCTACAACATCTACATCCATGCCCAGCCCAGGGCCCCATAGAGTGGAGGGCTTCAACTCCACCACGGGGCTTGGCAGGACGAAGCAGCCGAAGATCTCTGTGCCACCGCTCAGGTTAATCATCGGACTCCTCTCCTCTCCCACATCCCTAACAACCCATAGCCATGTCTCAGGGTCAATAGGCTCCCCTGTGTTCCCGAAGGCCCTTATAGACTCCAGGTTATGATCCTCGCCCGGGTTGGGCGTGATCTTCTTCAGCATCCTAGCCACTGTGGCTGCGAAGCCGAAGTGTGTAACCCTGTACTCCTCTATGAGCCTCCATACCCTATCCTTCTCCGGGTAGTCTATAGCCCCCTCAACCATTAGGTGTGAGGCTCCGAGGAACTGTGAGCCTATCACCTGCCAGGGCCCCATCATCCATCCTATATCGGTGATCCACCATAGCCTGTCGTCGCCCTTCACCCAGCCCGGCTTTATATCCATGTTGAAATAATGCTCCTTCGACGGCTGCAGCAGCGCGCCTATATGGCTTATAACAGCCCCCTTGGGGGCGCCCGTTGTTCCGCTGGTGAATAGTAGTAGTGCAGGGTGCTCCGGGTCCAGGGGGACGGGGTCGGCGTTGCCCGACTTGATAGTATCTCTATAGGGGGTATCCCTTCCCTCGACCCATGGAACCTCTACCCCCAGCCTCTCGATGACGACAACATTCTCTACGCCCCCAGCCTTTGATACGGCCTGGTCTGCAGTCTCCTTCAGCATGATCCTTCTGCCCCTCCTATAATAGCCGTCGACTGTGACGAGGACCTTGGACTCTGCGAGCCTGATCCTGTCGGCAACCGCGTCGGCAGCGAAGCCACTAAATATGGGGCTAGCTATGGCGCCGATCCTAATGGCGGCAAGCATTGCGACTATCGACTCAGGCATCATAGGAGCGTATATGGAGACAACGTCCCCGACACCCACACCCACGTTTTTAAGGTAAGACGCGAACCTAGAGACCTCTTCCTGCAGCCTTGAATATGTATACGTAACCCTAGACCCGTCCTCGCCAACCCATGTAAATGCCTCCTTCCCTCCGAGCCCCCTTGCAACGATCCTGTCTACAACATTGTATGCAAGGTTTACCTCTCCACCCCTATACCATTTAGCCCACTCAACACCCCCAGACAGGTCGAGGACCTCCCTAGGCTCCTCGAACCACTCCACCTCGATCCAGGAGGGCAGGTTCCCCCAGAACCACTTGATATCCCGTGTACTCTCAACCACAAGCTCCTTATAGCTCTTGAACCCCTGCTGCTCCATGAAGGAGTACACGTTTGAGGCTTCTACAAGGCTTCTAGGAGGCTTCCATATATACATTCCGGGCACCGTGAATTACATATGCAAAAGCTGGAGAATAATAAGGATTAACTGGTCTGGTGCACAGATCCCACATGGGCATTAAAAATACATAAGAAAATTATTTAAAAATAAAAAAGCAATATTTATGTTATCCTATTACTTGCTTAGGGAACTCTAGGAGAGTACTCCCTTGTCCTTATAGAACTTCTCTGCTCCAGGGTGTAGTGGTATTGGTACCTTAGGTGCGGTCTGTAGGCTAATATCCTTGGCCCTCTCGTGGACAGTCTTGATCTCGTCTAGGTGGTCGAACATCGTCTTCAGGAACTCATAGACTACATCATCTGGCAAGTCTGCTGATGCTACTAGTGTCGCCATGACTGTTATGGTCTGGATCTCCTCCTTCTGGAAGTCATAGCTGTTAGCTGGTATCTTGTATGGTAGGTATAGGCTTCCTAGCCCTGCCTCCTTAAGCTTCTGTATAGCATCATCGGGCACGTTTACTAGGTTGAGCTTGACCTGTATTGCGAGCTCTGATATCTTGGGGGTTGGGACCCCGGCGACGACGAAGAAGACGTCTACGGTGCCCTGCTTAATCTGCTGGCTGACATCCTTGAATCCAAGCTCCTGCTTAACGATCTTATCCCATAGACCCAGAGTCGTTAGTACCGTGTAGGCTGTTGCGTATAGACCGCTACCTGGGTTCCCTACAGCAACCACCTTGCCCTCAAGGTCCCAGATCGTCTTGACGCCTGCATCCTGCCTAGCCACTATCTGTATAGGCTCCGGGTATAGGCTCGCCAGCGCCCTCAGGTTCGTGACAGGGTTGCCCTCGAAGTCCTTTATCAGCTTTCCATTGTAGGCGAAGTATGCAACGTCGCTCTGCATCAGGGCCACCTGTGCGTCTCCAATCTTTATGGCTTTACCGTTTGCAACGCTTGCTCCACTATCCTGCGCCTGGACCTCAAGCTTGTCGCTGTACTTCGACACGACCTCAGCTATCTTGTATCCTAGGGGGTTGTAGATTCCTCCGGGGCTGCCGGTGTACATTATGAGTTTAACCTTCTCTCCTGGAGTCTCGGTCTTTGTCTGGGCTGGGCTTGTCTCCGTCTTGGTTGCTGGGCTTGTTGTAGTCGTCTGCTCTTCGCCGCCTCCCATGAACATGAATGCTGCTGCTATGATTATAATTAATATTATGACTCCCACGGCAATCATCATGGTGTTGCTTCCGGAGCTAGAAGCCTTTCTATACCTCGCCACACCGCATCCCTCCATAACTACACTATCGTCATGTATTGTAATCTGTTTTAACTAGTTAAAAAGCTTACAGAGTAGTATTCTGGTGTGTTGTTAAGAGGCTTGTTACATCTATAACTATATAGATATATTCCAACACTACATACTTGGGTATTAATGGTATTACCGTCAGGGCTGGCCTAGAGCCGCTCCATCCCCCCGCACGTCGACATACCCAGCCCTGTACCCCTTGTAATCTGCTACCGCGGCAGCTACTCCAGTACGGGATGGGTACTTCCTTGATTCTACCCGGTACCCCTCTATACCGGGGCTCGTGACTCCCTCCTCTACTATTATCAGCTTGTCTCTGAAGTTGAAGAGTATCCTAGGCCTCTCTATGGCTTCTTGCGGGTCTAGGCCGTCGATTAGGATCCCTGTGATAAGCTGGGCGTGCTGGTGGGGCCTATAGTGGCCTCCAGAAGTGCCTAGGGCGTATGTGGCGTCGCCGCACTCCATGAGTACTGTGGATAGCGTGTGGAGGGTCCTCTTCCCCGGCTCCAGCCTGTTTACATGGTCCTCCCTCAGGCTAAAGTCGCTGCCCCTATTGTTTAGGGGGAATTCTCCCCTACCCGTTATGATGCCCGAGCCGAAGTGGTGGTATAGGCTCTGTATCCCGGATACA
>JALWGG010000190.1:2367-3002 GCA_027013765.1 Acidilobaceae archaeon | reverse complement strand
CCCCCAGCCCCTCCCGCATATTCACCGTGGACCTCTACCCTAACCCCCGGCTCGCTTGAGGCACTCACCTCTACAAGATCGTTATACCCGTCTAGTGCTACTGCCAGCGCGTCGAAGCCGGGCCCAAGGTTGGCGCTTGAGGAATACGCCCTCACAACCACGCCCAAGGGCTGTGCACCGGGCTAGCGATAGGGTGTGGGGGGTAAAAGGCTTGTGGAGGGCCTTGCATGAGGGTGAGCGTGCCGCAGCACCTCATCATGGCAGGGTGCTCTGGGTATAGCCCGCCTGCCATCGGCCCCCCGTGGTTACTATATTCCCTTTGGGGGGTTTATCCGCTCTGCCTGCTTGCTACCTTAACCTTGGCTGTCAGGTACTCGTGTATGTACTTTGCAGCGTCTAGGCCGCTCTTGAGTGCTGGTCCTATGAGGCTTGGTCCGTGCCTCACGTCTCCAGCTGCGAATACGCCCTCCCTGGTGGTCATGAACCTCTCATCAGTCTTTATGGTCCCGTCGCTGTTGAGCTCTATCCCGCAGCACTTGTCTGGGAATGGTGGTGTCGGTGTTACCCCCACAGCTTTAAGCACCCAGTCGAATTCCCTCTCGAACTCGCTCCCGGGTATTGGGACTGGTTTGGGC
>JALWGG010000190.1:0-2357 GCA_027013765.1 Acidilobaceae archaeon | reverse complement strand
CTGTAGTCTTATGAATTTTACTATCCTCCTTCCTCCCTCCTCCCTGAATTCTATTGGCTGTGTTAGCTCCCAGATCTCTGCTCCCAGCTGTTCTAGCCTGTTCATCTCGCTCTCCCTCATCGGGGCGTATTTCCTGGTCCTCCTGTAGCTTAGGATTAGTCTTGTAACCTTGTCCTTGAACTGCTCATATGTTAGTGGTACTGTGACTGCGTCAGCTGCTGTTAGGCCTCCGCCTATCACTAGCACCCTGCCCCCTATCATTGTTACCTCGCTCCAGGGCTTGTAGCCGTGTAGTGCTAGGTGCACGTCTACAAGCCATTCTGCAGCTGGGAGGACCCATGGGAGGTCCTCGCCTGGGATCCCCATTGTTGAGGTTTTCCAGGTCCCGGTGGCTATTAGCACGGCGTCGTGGGCCTCTATTATCTCCTCCATGCTTATATCCCTGCCCACCTTGGTGTTGAAGAGGAACTTGACCCCTGCATCCATGAGCTCCCTCACACCTACCCTAACCTTGTCCTTCTTGATCCTCCCCTCTGGTATGCCGAAGAACATCATCCCCCCGGCCTCTGGCAGCATGTCATATACAACAACGTCGTGGCCCCTGCACTTTAGGAAGCCCGCCGCCCCGAGGCCTGCTGGGCCGGCTCCTATGATTCCTACTGTGAACCCGGTGGGGGGTGGGACCTCCTTGCACCTGAGGAACTTCACTCTACATCACCAGCATCCATGTAGACACTTTTACATACTAGCTGGATATATTAGTGGATGGGGCCTAATACAAGTATTTCCAGCCCGTTGTAATCTTAATATGAAAATACTTATCCCCCCCAATAATCCACACACGCTACAAGCGGTCGTGGGGCCGGGTATTGCCTGGTAGGGGGGTTCACCTGGAGCATGCATATAGGTTTGCTAGGAGGGAGAGCCTATCCATCGACCCCCGGTATATACCATTGATCGAGAAGCTCATAGACGATCCGGGGCTCGTGAGGACCTCTGTACTGAGGGCGGCGGAGGGGTGTGGGGATAGGATTATAGCTAGGATGGTCGAGGCCCTTAGGGCTGGTTTAAGGTACTCCACGGCCATGAGGCATGACTGGGGGCTTAACAGGAGGAGGCGTGGCAGGTCCTCGGAGCTTGTTAAGAGCCTGGTTAGGTGTCTATACGGCGACGACGCCCCGGCGCTTGTAGACCTCCATAGTAGTCTAGATGTTATAAGCATGTGGGGGCTGGGGGCCGGGGAGTATCTTGAGTGGGCCCGTGTGAACCGTGTGGACCCCAGGGTTAGGGCATACATCCTAGAGGAGGTCTATGGAGGGTCTGGGTAAGACTATTGAACCGGGCCATGCATACTTTATAATGGTGTAGGTCATGAGGAGGAGGCCAGCCCATGCAGGCACCTTCTACCCCGGGACGCGGGGGGAGCTGGTAAAGGCTATAGAGGATAGCTTCACCCACCCACTGGGCCCGGGATCCCTCCCCCGGGGCGACGGGGAGGATAGGAGTGTAGGCTACATAGTACCCCATGCAGGATACATGTACAGCGGCCCCGTGGCGGCCCACTCATACTACCACCTGTCAAGGGAGCCCAGGCCCAGCGTCGTTGTCATAGCAGGGCCAAACCATACGGGGCTCGGTATGCTGGCTGCAGTATACAAGGAGGGGGTGTGGGAGACCCCCTTGGGGGAGGTCCAGGTGGACTCGGAGGTCTCAAGGCTCATAGTGTCATATACTAGGATGTATGGATTCGATGAGGAGGCCCATAGGTATGAACACTCCGTCGAGGTCCAGGTGCCATTCCTCCAGTACATATACAGGGAGGACCTCAGGATAGTCCCCATAGTCATTGGGCTCCAGAACCCCGACGCCTCCCGGGACCTTGCATGGGCCCTCTATAAGATCATCGTCGAGAACGGGGTCGACCTCGTCTTCCTTGCAAGCACGGACTTCAACCACTATGAGCCACACGACGTCACGGTCGAGAAGGATATGGAGGCGATCAACGCGATAAAGAGTCTAGACATAGACAGGCTATTCAGGGTAATCGAGGAGAGGTATATAACCATGTGTGGCCCCGGGCCAGCCGCGGTCCTAATGGAGCTCTCTAGGAAGATGGGCGGGAAGGAGCCAGTATTGTTGAAGCATGCCACATCCGGGGATGTTACAGGGGATAGGTCGTGGGTGGTGGGCTACGCCTCTATCAAGTTCCCAAGGGGAGGGTAGTAGGGGGATGATGCTGGTCCTCAAGGTACCCGCAATACTGCTGGGAGCCCCTATACCAGGGAGTGAGAACCCCTATATAGCGGCCCCCACGGGCTCGGCTAGGTTCAGGATAGAGCTGGAGGACTGCAGCGCAC
>JALWGG010000189.1:2366-9472 GCA_027013765.1 Acidilobaceae archaeon | reverse complement strand
GGGGCAAGCTGCCTGGGGGGAGGTGGAGGGTCTCATATACATTCCACGGCAGGGACCTCTTCGCCCCCGCCGCCGCGCTCGCATCGATGGGGGTGGACTTGGAGGAGCTGGGGGAGCCTATTGGCATGGAGGACCTTGCAAGGACTAGTATAGACTATGTGGAGAGGAATAACGGCGGGTACCGGGCTGTTGTAGTGTATGTCGACAAGTTTGGCAACGTGGCACTGAGTATCAGGGAGCACTCCATACCCTTGAGGCTTGGTGACGCGCTGATCATTGAGACTATGACTGCATCCTTCAGGGTACCCCTGCAGAGGACCTTCTCAGACGTGAACCCGGGCGACCTTGTAGCCTATATAAACAGCTTCGGCCACCTTGAGGTGGCTGTCAACCAGGGTAACGCCTCTAAGAGGCTGGGTGTGGATGTCGGGGAGAGGGTTAAGATCCTGGTGCCCGAGCATGAAGAGCCCGTGTCATACTAGTACCTCTCAGCCTTGAGGCCCTGGAATAGGGTCTTGAACCTGTCATAGACCGTGCAGTCGACCACTATATCCTCGTCATTAACCCTTATGACCGAGAGCCCCTCTATACCCAGGGGCTCGGGGTCGGGGAGGCCGCGGGGCTTCACTGTCCCGGCGTATACAAGCCTGTTCCCAGCCCTCCTCCAGTAGTACCTCCCATAGTACTCATACACCTTGACCCCCTGCGAGGTCCTCCTGTAGACCTTGTGGACGGGCTTCAGGTAGTAGCCGTGCCTCCCTGCTATCGTGTTGTACTCATATACCTTCTCCTTTACCCTGTCGAGGACCTCCTCAAGCCTCCTGGCGCCACCGTATACTATGAGCCTGCACTCCTCAGAGCTCCTCATCCATCCACAGCCTCGCCCTCTCCCTCCTCCTAACCTCCCTCAGCATCCTATCCACATGCTTATACACAGTGCCGTGCATCCTCCCCTCTGCAAGCATCTCCACCGCCTTCTTGGCCACCGTGGCCCTCTCATAGTCCCCTATTATTGCAACATACGTGTCGCCCACGTGTATGTATGTGCCCGTCATCTCTTCAAGGGTCCTCCTAGCCCTCCCCTTCTCCCCGATGATCCTGGCCTTAACCCTCTTCAGGTGGTTGGGAGAGTCTCCGACGATCTGCTTCAGGTCTACTATTACCAGGACCTGGTCGTCCTCCATGAGGCGGAACGCCTTCTCCGGGGGGAAGCCGTAGGCGATCGCCTTAACCACCTCCCCCGCCTTCATCAGGTTTATCGGGGCCCCCGTCTCCGACTCTAGGATCACCATGGAGTTCTCGCTATCTATAGTCATCATAACACCCATCCTCTCCATTATCTCCCTCTTAACGCTCCCCTCTACCCCGATCACCACTCCGAGCCTGTCGGGGGGCACCTTTACATAGATCCTGGGCCTCACTCCTCCATGCAAGCCAGCAACTCACCCCCAATATCACTTGTAGGCCTCCTGCCTATATGCTCCTCGAAGAACCTGTCAAGGTTCTCAAGGTCCCTCTCAAGGAACTCCCTGGCATGCGGGTGCTTGAGGAGGACTGCCTGGGCTACGTCTATGATCCAGGGCCTCCCGTCCCACACCATTATGTTATACTCGCTCAGGTCCGCGTGGACGAGTCTAGCCCTGCAGACCATCCTCAGGACCTGGTCCATGAGGTCCTCATAGTACTCCAGAAGCTCCTCCCTCCCAAGCTCCCCCACGGTCTCCACCAGGAGGGGGGCCCTGTAGCCCTGGTGGCCTAGGAAGTCCATGACTATTATGTTACCCGATACCCCGCGGGGCCTGGGGACCCTAACCCCGTTCTCGCTCAGCCTGACTAGGTTCCTGTACTCCTTCCTAGCCCACTCATATATGAGCCTCCTGAAGTTGCCCCGGGGTATGGACTCGAACCTGGGGTCCCCCTCTATATACTTCTTTATGCTCTTCCTGAACTCGGCTGTTGCCGATAGATATATCTTCACTGCTAGGTCCTCTCCCCTGGGGCCCACCCCCCAGTATACCCTGGCCTCCTTGCCAGCGCTCACAACCCCCTTGAGCTCTCTGAGGGCCTTCCTGGCCTCCAGCCTGTGGAGGTGTGCCATTGTGAATGAGTCGAATACCTCCTCGACCGTCTTTACAAGGTCCCTGTCCTTGATCCTATGCTCCTCGCTCCTACGCCTCTTCAGCCACCTGGCCTTGCCCAAGCTATTCTACTACCTCCTCCAGGAACTCCTCTGTTATGAGGCCCTTCTCCAGGAGGGTCCTTACCTCGTCCCTGAGGTACCTGTATACTACCTCCCCCTTCATATCGGATGTGCCCCATGGTAGGAAGAGGACCACGTCCCCCTCCCTCATCCATACCCTCCTCCTCATCTTGCCCGGTATCCTGGCCTTATACGTGTTCCCATCGGTGCAGAGGACCTCTAGGAACCCTCCCCCGATGTTCCGGGTCACGACGCATAGGATCGTCCCCTCCTCGTCGCTTGGGAGGGGCATCTCCCCCTTGGACTCGTGCCTTCCACCCTTCTTACCCTTCCTAGCCACTGCTCTCCACCTTTACTCGTTTACCTCCCCCACGACATATATCAGCTTCCCATGGCTTATAACACTATAGAGGCTCCCCTCCCTAAGCTCCTCTACAAGGCTCCTCACATCCTGGGCTGGGTACTCTATTATGCTCCCATCCACCGGGTCCATGAAGAGCATGGAGCCCCTATCCGATCCTAGGAGGAGCAGGCTCCTCCTGGCTACATGCTCCACCGTGTACCCCCTGCTCCAGAGGTCCTCGCCCGTTATCGTGGCCTCCCTCCCGGTGGATAGGTCTATCGCTATGAACCCGCTCCTGCCCGATGCCAGGACCAGGTACATCCTTCCACCCACCCTAATGACGTCCCCCCTGCCTATGTCTGGTATGCGTAGTGATATGGTTAGCCTGCCCCTCCTCTTCCCATCAGCCCTCCTCCCCACGAGCTTGAAGGCCTCCTGGACCCTTGCATGGAACCTGGACCTTATCTTAGACGCTATGACCCTGGCTGATGCAACATCGTCCACCAGCAGGTCTATACCGTTCCTACCCTCCTCGATGCTTATAATTGAGGACCTCAACCCCTCGTCGAGGTCCTCGATAAGCCTGAGGACCTGCCCGGCCCTGTCGCCCAGGCTACCGCTAGAGCTCCTAACCTGGATAACGGCGTCATAGCCCCTCTTAGTGATCCTGTTGGTGCATGAGGGGCATACTGCCATGTCGACCTTCAACGTTAAAAGCCTCTCCTCCGACACCCTGAAGCCGCCCCGGGCCCCCTCCAGGACTACTCTAACCCTGTAGATGCCCGGCCCTGCTAGGCTGGAGAGGACCTCGACCCCCCCTATCCACGCCTCGTCGAGGTCCTCGGAGGGCCTCAGCCTCTCTGTTAGGACCGTGAAGAGGTATTCCCTGACAGTCTCCTCAAGACCCCCAAGGGGCCTGTTCCACCCGCCCCGGAACTTGAATGAGCCGCAGTATCTGCAGTATGTGAAGCCGAGGCTGGAGGGGATCCTGGCAACACCATAGACCTGGCTATAACAGTCTGGGCATAGGCCCCTGAGCGTCTCCTCAACCCTCCTACCACACCTTGCGCAGACCCTATCCACCTGGGCTCCACTCTCCTCGGGCCAGTGTATAGTTGCCCGGCTAACCGTTAAATTCATCCACCCACACCCTATAGCTGGGATGAGGAATCCACGGGCCCGGAGCTAGGGGCTGTGAAGATACCTGTCTCACCCGACCATTCAGCCCATTGACAGGGTTGCCAGGAGGAATGTGCCTCCTAGGAGCCTGTTTAGCTCGTCGCTGCGGTGTGAGAGTTCCCTGTCATACCTAACCAGGGTCCTGGGGTCTATCCCATTGATCTTGATGCCCTTAAAGCTTCCGAGGAGTTCGAGGTAGCTTGATACTATAGCCCTTATCTGGGACCTCTTATCGACCCTCCCAACCATATCCCTGAGCCTCCTCAGCCCCCTAAGGGTGAGCATGAACCCTGTATCAACCCGCTCCAGGACCTCATATATGTCCCCGAGGCTCATGGCCCTGAGCATGACCGTGTTCCTTGTAATGCCCTGGGAGTCGAGGTACCTCAACTCCTCTCCCAGGCTTGTGGCCTCCATCCCGCTTATGAGGTCTAGGACATCCTCGGGCCTGCTTCCGTAGAGCAGGGTTTTAACCCCCCGGTTGACCCTTGTATAGGTGACCCCCTCCTCGCCCCTAGTATACCCCAGGATAGAGGCCAGGGTTATTGGGGCCACGTGCAAGCCTATCAAGGGCCTCCTCTCAAGGTCCTCGAATGAGGACCTCAGGCTATCCCCCATAATCCTCCCCAGGCCCAGGCTTGCCGCGACCCTGGATCCCTGGCTAACCTCCACCCCCCTCCTATACGCTTCCTCCATGTATGCTATCACGTGGAGCGCCTCCTGGAGGACCTCCTCATAGAGGCTGTCGACCCTCAGCCTGTGGAGGGCTCCAGGCTTTATCGGGGCGGAGATGGTTAGGAGTAGTATCTTGGCCAGTTCCAGGACCTCCCTCTCCAACCCATTATACCCCGGAACGATATTAGGGGGCTCCCAGGATGAAAAACGTGATGGGTGGCCGGGGTGTATGGTGCCAGGTTCGCCATCTACACTGAGGACCCGGGCATGATACCCGGGATAATGGAGGCCCTGGGAGGGTCCCTAGACAGGGCTGGCTGTGGATCGGTGTCTAGCCACTCCTGGATCATAGCTTCATGCGGAAGCGTGCTTGTCAAGGTTAGGGTGGAGCTGGGGATGGGGGCCCCGATGGAGCCTGTGAGGGCCCCTGCAGTCAAGGTCGAAGCCCTGTCCAGCGAGCCTGAGGGTGTAAGGTGGGTTGGGGAGCTTCTAGGAGGAGCGCTTAAGGGGGTCAACGCGGCCCTGGTGCTGGAGGGCTAGTATACGGGCCTAGCCAGTGGGTGGGCCTCCACAGCCTCCCTTAGAGCCTCCCTTATCCCCCTAAGCACCTCATCCAGGTCCTCGCCGGTAGATGCTATCCTGCCCTCAACCACCACGGGCTTCCCGCCAACAGTTACAAGCCTGGGCCTGAGGCCGCCGCCTAGGAGGTCCTCAATGCCACCGTCATACGCCGCCATATCGCCTCCATGCCTCATCCCATAGGTCAGGTAGCCCCCTATCGTCGCCTTCCTCAGCACCACGAATGGATCCACGTTGAAAGCATCCACAACCACATTAATGTGGCCGCCTATGGTGCCTACCAGCAGGGGCCAGTCGCTCCCGAAGCCTGAGACCCCGTTGATCGTCGGCCTAGTCCTACGGTAGAGTAGCATGTTCGAGTAGGGGCAGCTTATACAAGCTATTCCATGGGCCTGGGGGTCCTCGTCCTCAAGGCAGTGGACCCCCACGATCCTTGACGGGTAGGGTGGGGGGCCTATGTACTCGTCCAGCAGGTCCATCTCCCTGACGCCCTCGCTTATATGTATACCAACAACGCTCTCCAGGTCCCTAGCAAGCTCCAGGGCCCCCCGGATCATGTCTCCCCCATACCTTATGCTATGGACGAAGACCCCGATCCTGGCCATGACGTCGTTCAAGTACTTCGAGTACCTGGATGCGATCCCCGCGATAGTCTCGGTGGTGGCCCACCCCCTCCTCCTCATAACCGTGGGGAGGAAGACGGTCCTGGGCCTGGAGGATAGGGAGAGCCACCCCCTAATATTGGCTTCAAGCCTGCCGGTAACAGCTATGAGCGTGGTCCCCTCAAGGATCGCCCTCTTGAAAGTCAGCATTGCCAGCCTGGAAGATAACCCTAGATCAGCCCTTAGGGAGGCCTCGTCGACCCTCAGCCTCCTACCCTCTATCCACTCATAGCTATCCCTCCACACAACCCCAGGCTCCAGGCCAGCGTCGACAACCTGGGGGTGGGCGTGGCCGTCGCTGAACCCCGGTATTATGAGGAGGTCATAGTACTCGTCCCTGGAGAATGGTATCCTGACGTTCTCAACCCTCCTACCATAGATCACCGCCTCGGCAGCCTCGATATAGCCCATCCCCGTTATACCCCGCGCTTTTTGTTTTACACACTATACAGGCGCCGGGGGTTATAAAGCATGGTATACGTGTAGCCAGGACGCCTAGATATATAACGATAATTAAGCCTTCGGCCCCCACCGGGTGGTGTATAACCTATAATACCCCACCACGTCTAGCTGGTGCACTGGGTGCTGGTGTCTGAGTATTGCACTGGTGGGATAAGCCCGTTAGGGCACTCCAATTCAACATAGAAGACCCCTACGGCTTCTACGCTGACCGTATAGACGCCGAGGGCCTGGTAAGGGTTGCCGAGAGGGTAAATGCTAACCTCCTGGTTGTATTCGCCCGCGACGCCTGGGGGAGGGTTTATTATAGGGGTAGCAGGCTGTATCCCAGGCACCACAACTCCGCCCTAGACGTCGGGGAGCTCGTGGAGCGCGCCCGGGGGAAGGGTATTAGGGTTGTGGTGATGGTCGCCCACACAGCGAATAGGTACCTCTACAGGCTCCACCCCTCGTGGGCTCAGAGGACTAGGGAGGGGGAGGTTATAGTACTTGAGCACTATCCCAGGGCTGAGAGGGTGAGGGACCCCCACTGGCCCCAGATATGCCCTAACAGCCCGGCCCTGGACCAGTACCTTGTGGAGGAGGTTGATGAGGCCCTAGAGGCTACAGAGGCCGACGGGGTTCTCCTAGACAGCTTCAGGTACATGCCCGACCCGCAGAGGGCCTGTTACTGCGCGCATTGCAGGGCCAAGTTCAGGGAGGAGCACGGCATGGACCTCCCTAGGAGGGAGGATATGGAGGATGAAGCCTTCAGGACTGCATGGGAGTGGAGGTACAACGTTGTATTGAGGGCATTGAGGAAGATGAGGGAGAGGGCTAAGAGGCATGGAGACGATAAGATATTCTTCTACAACAGCCACCCCGCCGGGTGGGCCGGAAGGGGGAACATAGTAGTATCAAGGGCCAGGCACCTTCTAGACGCTGTCTTCGCCGAGGCTAGCGAGACCGACATCAGAGGGCCAGGCCTCCTCACCCTAATCACAAAGATTTCGAGAGCAGTCCTTGGGAG
>JALWGG010000189.1:0-2356 GCA_027013765.1 Acidilobaceae archaeon | reverse complement strand
CGCGTAACGCGTTCTACGCGTTGAGGACTGTACAGTCAGCCACCCGGGGCCAGGTCAGGATGGGTATATGGGAGATAGTCGCCTCCGGGGGCAACCCGATGGTCACAATGTTCTCCTCCCAGCTCTTCGAGGACCCGAGGGCCCTAGACTACGTCGCCGAGGTATACGGGGTCCTCGACAGGGTCTCCGGCTACCTGGAGGGCCAGGAGCCCCTACGCTATATAGGAGTTGTATTCGACCCCGAGACCCATGACAAGGCCTATTATAACAAGCCCGAGTTCTATATAGGAGAGGTTGAAGGATTCGCCATGTCATTCTTCATAAAGAACATACCATGGGATATAGTATCGTCCCAGGACCTCTCGGAGGAGTGGGTCAGGGAGTACAAGGTCCTCATAGCACCCGACATGAGGGTAGTCGGGGACAAGGAGGAGCAGGCCCTGAGGGGGTATGTCGAGGATGGGGGGGTCCTGGTCGCCACCCACGAGTTCGGGGTGATGAGGCCCGACTACACGTATAGACACTCACTGGCCCTCCAGGACCTGCTGGGGGTGGGGTATGAGGGGCTCCTATGGTTCGGCTACAGCTACCTAGACCTTGTAGACGAGATCTGGAGTGGCCTGCCGAGGTCGATAATCCTGGGGGACCACAGCACCGCGTTCGTCAGGGAGAGGGCCGAGCCGAGGCTGGGCGAGGTGGTGAGGGCGAGGCCTAGGAGTGGGAGGGTCCTCGCATGGTCTAGGCTTGGCAGGAGCGCTTATGGCTATGAGTATACCCTTGGCAGGAGCACCCCGGCCCCCGACTCCAGGCTCGGCATAGCTGGGATAATTGAGAATAGGGTTGGGGAAGGGGCTAGCCTATACTACTCAATGAGGATCGGGATGCATGTGACTAGGATCGGGCATCCAGACTATATAGAGCTAATCACCAGGCCCATCCTAAGGCTTGCCGGGGACCCCCCAGTCGTGGTTGACGGGCCGGAGACCCTGCAGGTAGAGGCATACAGGTGGGGTGACGGGGTTAACATACACATTGTAAACCACACGTATAACCAGAGGATCCTAAGCGCCCCCACAGGGCCTAGCAAGCAGGCTGTGCCAGCATTCGACCCAACCTATAGAGTGCACCCGGTCAGGATCGTCACCCCCCTCGGCCCCTTCAGGCTCCGCATAAAGGGCTGGGGCATGGAGGGCTACAAGGTATACAACCCGGTTGACGACGTGGAGTACAAGTACAGGGTGGAGGACGGGTATATAGTGGTCGATATACCCAGGATCAACGAGTACATGCTGGTGAGTGTGCAGCCTAGGAGGTGATCAAAGCTCCAGGTCCCTAGCCGGTATCCCAGGCCTAGTCAGCCTCCTCAGGTCCAAGAGCCTCTCTATCACATCCCCCGGATAGCCGAGCCTCTCCAGGGCTTCACGGAGCCCGACGCCCTCCCCCATGAGCCTGGAGACCTCTGCAGCCCTCTCATAGCCTAGCACCGGGGATAGTATGGTTATCAGGGCCTGGCTCGACTCCGCGAGGCGCCTCATCCTCTCCCTCCTAGGCTCTATACTGGGTATAACCAGGCTACCCATCTTGCCTAGAGCCTCTGCTACCAGCACTGACTGGACCACTACATTGTACCCCATCAATGGTATCCCCATGCTGAGCTCCAGCTCCCCCAGGAGGCCTGCAAGTGTGTTCGAGTAGTCCAGCCCCATGACCTGGGCGGCGGCCAGCATTGCGGCCTCAACGGTTACAGGGTTCACCTTCCCAGGCATCATACTACTACCCGGGATCCTCTGCGGCATGTCTATCTCAGCAATACCCGTATTCGGCCCCGAGTACATTAGCCTGAGGTCCTCCCCCAGCCTCCAGAGGTCCAGGGCTATGGTCTTGTAGATGCTGCTCAACGCGACCATATCGCTCAGGAGCCTCATAGCCCTAAACCTGCTATCGGCAGGCTTCAGTGGCAGGCCTGTCGCCTCAGCGAGGACCTCCACAACCCTGTCTACATACTCGGGGTGTGCATTGACCCCTGTGCCGACAGCCGTCCCTCCTAGGGGTACCTGGAGGACCTCGCCGACAGCATTCTCCAGCCTCTGCAGCGAGACCTTGAAGGCCTTGGCATAGGCGTCAACCTCCTGGCCAAGGGTTACTGGGAGCGCGTCCCTTAGATGGGTCCTGCCCGGCTTCACGTCATCCATCGTCCTGGATGCGAGGTCCTCCAGCGCCTTTATGAAGCCTTCCAGGGCAGGCTTGACCCTCCGCAGGGCCTCGGCTGCCGCCGCGACCCTTATAGCTGTCGGGACCACGTCGTTGCTCGACTGGGACATGTTTACGTGGTCGTTGGGGTGTATACTCCTCCCGG
>JALWGG010000188.1 GCA_027013765.1 Acidilobaceae archaeon | reverse complement strand
CAGCTATATGATAACATTCTATGGCCCCATCCAGGTCGACGAGAAGGGCTATCAGACCAGGCATATACCCTTACTAACACAGTGGATAGAAGGCTATAAGGAGATAGTATACCCGAAGAAGTTCGCAACCGCGGAGCTTGTATACCCGGCGCCGAACTGGATTAAGACTCCTCCAACGACTGGGACGGAGACAACTCCCCTTGGAGGAGGCTCCATGCTGCCCATAGCTGGGATAGCGGTAATCGTTGTGATAGGTATTGTAGTCTATTTCATAGTCAGGAGTAGGAGGTAGACACTGTAAGCCCAAGATTTTATACCTCCAATAACTGGTTACATATTAGTGGTGATTCTATGGCGGGAGAGAAAGTGACGATAAGCGTCATTAAAGCTGATATAGGCAGCATAGCGGGCCACCATAAAGTCCACCCCGACACTATACTCGCCGCTAGCAGGGTCCTTGTCGAGGCTAAGAAGAGGGGTGTGATAAAGAGCTTCTACATAACCCATGTAGGAGACGACCTGCAGTTGATAATGACCCATTTCAAGGGGGTGGACAGCCCAGAGATCCATGAGACCGCGTGGAAGGCCTTCCAGGAGGCCACTAAGGTCGCCAAGGACCTCGGCTTATATGCTGCAGGCCAGGACCTGCTGAGCGACGCGTTCAGCGGCAATATCCGGGGTATGGGTCCTGGCGTTGCTGAGATGGAGTTCGTGGAGAGGCCCTCTGAGCCTGTGGTAGTCTTCATGGCTGACAAGACGGAGCCTGGAGCATTCAACATGCCCCTCTACAGGATATTCGCGGACCCATTCAACACGGCAGGGCTGGTCATAGATCCTAGGATGCACGATGGGTTCATATTCCAGGTGCTCGACGTGTATGAGGGTAAGATAGTCGAGCTCAGCATGCCCGAGGAGATGTATGACCTCCTAGCCCTAATAGGGACCCCATCCAGGTACATTATAAAGAGGGTCTTCAGGAAGAGTGATAGAGAGATCGGTGCGGTGGTGAGTAGTGAGAGGCTTAGCCTAATAGCGGGTAGATACGTTGGGAAGGACGACCCGGTAATGATTGTCAGGGCCCAGAGCGGCTTCCCAGCTGTAGGAGAGGTCCTGGAGCCCTTCAGCTTCCCCCACCTAGTAGCAGGATGGATGAGGGGGAGCCATCACGGCCCGCTGATGCCTGTAGGACTCAAGGATGCAAAGATGACCAGGTTCGACGGGCCCCCCAGGGTGGTGGCCCTAGGCTTCCAGATTAAGAATGGCGAGCTGATAGGGCCTGCAGACCTCTTCGACGACCCAGCCTTTGACGAGACTAGGAGGACCGCGCAGGTGATTACAGATTATATGAGGAGGCACGGCCCCTTCATGCCGCACAGGCTCGGCCCCGAGGAGATGGAGTACACGACCCTGCCTGATGTCCTTGAGAAGCTGAAGCAGAGGTTCAAGCCGGTGGAGATGGGATATAAGCCCCACGTTAAGGCCCCTGAGGAGCCACATGACTAGTGCTAGAGGGTGCAACAACGTATGAAGCCTATACTAGCAGTGAATATGAAGGCCTATGAATCCGCGTTTGGCGAGAGAGCGTTGGATGTCGCAAGGAGTGCCAGGGAGGTTGCCAACTCATATAATGATATCAGGCTCATACTGGTAGCAAACCCCCTAAACGCCTCCCGGCTGGTATCGGTATATGAGGACCTCTACATCCAGCACGCCGACCCAGTAGGCTTCGGGGCATATACGGGCTTCCTACCGCCGGGGGGAGTTAAGTTAGAGGGTATACGCGGCGTATTGCTTAATCACAGCGAGCACAAGATCCTGTACAGGGACCTAGAGAAGACCATTAACATGGCTAGGGATGCAGGCCTAGAGGTTATGGCCTGCGCCGACACTCCTGGAGAAGCAGCCTCCATAGCCCATCTAAAGCCAGATATGATAGCGCTGGAGCCTCCCGAGCTTATCGGGACAGGTATACCGGTATCGAGGGCTAAGCCAGACGTCATAACCCGGGGAGTGTCGACAGTTAAGAGCATAGACGAGGAGATACTGGTCCTGGCCGGGGCGGGCATAACCTCGGGCAATGACGCGCTCCGCGCGCTAGAGCTGGGTGCACAGGGTGTTCTGGTTGCAAGTACCGTTATGAAGAGTAGGGAGCCTGGTAAGAAGATGATGGAGCTCGCCGAGTGGATGACTAGATGGGTTAAACGTTAAGAAGACTTCTTTTTAATCTCCTCCCTCACTCCTTCAAGCATTCTTATACAATTCTCTACAAGGCCCAGTAATCCACCGACATTCACGTATACAACCTTCCTAGACCTGCCCCTACCCTCCGGCTTCTCCCTATCACTCCCAAGCACGCCCATGCTAGCCATGTCATTCACGATCCTCAACACCAGCGGGTAGCTTACATCTAGCGCGGCGCTGATATCCTTTATAGACATCCTGCCCTTCTCAAGGAGCAAAACCACGATCCTTGACGCTAGCTCCGGGTCCGGGACGGAGTGGCAGTATAATAAGCCCTTGATCCCCTTCCTCAATTCGTTAGCCATTTACATCACCCCATAAATAAATAAATATATTATTAGTAAATAAATACTTTTTCTCAGAATCTATAACAATAATGCCTACACTGTTTTATATACCTGTAACATGGGTATAATAATCATTACCAGGAGTAATTCCACATAGTCGTTTAATCATGGACAATATTAATAGAGTGCGCCGACAAGGATCTAACAATGGCTATGACGTGGGCTGGTATTACCGACACCCCCCGGGGGGCATGGGGAGGGACACCAGTCGCGAGCCGCCAGCGAGTAACCTATTAAACCCCCCATCGATTCTACTAGACTCGATATAATGAATGTGTAAGTTTGGGTGGTGTGTTTGGCAACCGCGCAGGAGAAACAGCGCCCTGATACGGGAATAAACGTCTACAAGGAGAGCCTGAGGAACATTATTTTGAGGATACTTGCAGAGGGCCCAATGCACGGGTATGAAATAATGAAGATGATCGAGAGGGTGACCAAGGGTAGGTGGAGGCCTGCTGCCGGTACCCTATACCCCCTGCTTGAGCAGCTCCGTGAGGAGGATCTGATTGATGTTGAGAGGGTTGAGAATTCTGGGGTTAGGGGTGGTAGGAAGGTTGTATATAGGTTGACTGATAAGGGGTGGAGTAAGCTTGCCGAGATACTTATATTTAAGGCTGAATAGAAGGTTGATACACTGATATTCTATATAGTTGAGGGGGCTGCTAGGCTTAGGGAGAGGGGTATGGTTGAGGAATACCGTGAGATATGTGCTAAGCTTAGGGAGGGTCTATCCAGGATCGGCTTGGTGGTGTCGGGTAACTGTGGCTAGGCTTTGATCGTGTATATGGCGGCATACCTATAATCCTTGAGCCTCTCTAGGGCCTTGAGGGTCTGTGGAGACTCTCTGGCAACTATTACTATGTACCCGTGGTCTAGGAGTTTTAGGGGTGATGTATTTGATGATGATAATACGCTCCTATATGCTGAGAGGCTGGGCTCTATTGCTATTCCCTCCGGGGCTAGTGCATGCTTGATCATGTACCCTAGATCCTGGTCTTTTACAGCAACTGTTACCCCATGTTTGCCGAATGCCTCTACAGCCTTCTTGATGTTGTCGGCTACATCTCCTATGCATTTTGACAGCGTTATGCATTCCCTCCTAACACCTAATAGCCCTCTTACACTCCTCCTCCTTGACGCCGGGGCGTCTTCAAGGTACCATTTCAGCCTTGCCTTTATAACCTTGTCAGCTGCAGGCTTCCCGCCTCGGGTTCTGGCTGTGAGTGCCTCTTCCAGGATCCCCTTTAAGGCGTCTATAGCTTCTAGCTCCCAGTTGCTCCTCAGGACTAGTGCTTGGAAGTCGTTTGGCTCTAGCGTCTCTAGTGTTCTAGGCTTTCTTAGGGGGAATGTTATTATCGCTATCTGGAGTCTATCACCGTTGTAGGTCCAGGTGGGGTTCTTGCAGTGGCTCCCAAACCTGTATCCCTCCACAGTGACCTCGACCCCGTCGCTGCATGATTTTATCGATAGCCTGGCCCTTCTCCAGAGCCTTGTCCGGGGGAGGTCCTCGTGGCTTATGTAGAGGTCCTCCCCGACCCTCCAGTACCATAGCGTGTATTCGTCGAAGGCCTCGTGCTCGTCTACAATGTATGCTGTTAGCTTTGCCTGTGTTATCCAGTAGTCTATAAGTCCCATGCTCCTTAGTATATCTAGGATCCTGATTCCATCGGAGTCTGGTGATAGGGCTTCTACCGGGAGTATCACGGTGCCCCTGCCGTGCCTGCTGGTCTCCCTGGCTAGCATTGCCAGCATATTGTATACCCTTACAACCCTGCTAGGCCTTATCCTGTTCATCTTGAACAGCCTCTTCTTATCCTCGAAGTCTAGGGGGTTGTAGAATGCTATCACCTGTGCCGGCCCCCCGTCTCTCCCGGCCCTACCTGCCTCTTGGTAGAAGTCCTCTGGGGAGTCGCTTGGGTAGTAGTGTATTATCCATCTTATGATTGGTATATCGACTCCCATGCCGAACGCTTTCGTTGTGACTATGACCGCTTTTCCACCCTCCTTGACGATGCTCCTCAGCCTATCCTCGATCCTCCTCCTGGCACTACTGTTCATCTGCCCGTGGTACCTTAGGACCTCTATGTCGAGGACCCTCTCAAGGTGGTTCGCCACCTCGTCGACGTTAGCCCACTGGACCCTGTCACTCCTAACATAGCCTGTGAATACTATTCCTATCCACGAGTCTCCGAGGGTGTCTGCCCATGTGGCAAGCTCCTTGACAGTGCTGGCAAGCGCTTCAAGCCTCTCCACTCCCTGTCCAACGGCTTGGACGTCGAAGGATAGCTCCTCCCTGATCGTGTTCGCCCTTAGTACTATGGCTCTCCCATTTGCCCGGATATTAGGGTCTCCGACAGTATACTCCCTGTAGTCCTCTACCCCCAGTGAGGATAGTATATCGTCCACCATGCCCCTAGGCGATGTGGCGGTGAAGAGGGTCATAGGCGGCCACTTGTTCTCTGATGTATACTCATACATCCTCTTAGCCATGTATAGGTATCCCGGCCTGAAGGTGTTGCCCCAGCTGGATAGCGTGTGGGCCTCGTCCAGGACGAATAGTGAGGGTGGGGCCTCGTCCAGGAGGCCCTCCAGGTCCGGGTCTTGGAACCTTTCAGGGGTCACGTATAACAGGTCCACTAGACCCTTCACCGCTGCATCCAGTATAAGCCTCCTTGTAACCTTGTTTACGCTGGAGTCTATCCTGAACGCTATCAACCCGCGGGATATCGCGTTAACCACCTGGTCCCTCATAAGGGCTTTGAGGGGTGAAACGACTATCGAGTACCCGCCGTAACCGCTCGACCCTGCAACCCTGGATGCAACCTGGTAGATAGCACTTTTACCGCTGCCAGTGGGGTATATTGACAGTATGACCCCTGCATCCCCTCTACCCAGGAACTTGGATAACACTGTAAGGGTGGCCCTCTGATGCCTCCTCAACGATTTATCCATGCCCCATAGATCCTTGAAGGTCCTCTCCATCTCAGCCATGATGGCCTCGGGCGCTGGATTAGCTATACCAGGGGATGCATCGGTCTTAACACTACCTATATCCTCAAGCCTCGATAGGGTCCGAGATACCGCGGCCGACCCCAGCTTTGAAGCCTGCTCGACGACGGTATCCTCCATCAACTGTATAGCATCGATCCCCCTCTCCTGTACTAGGGAGGCGAAGAACCTGGACTTGACGAGTGACTCGGGGAAGAGCACCACCGAGTTGGGGGATGAGGTTACTATATCTGGTCTGGACTCTATAAGGCTCCAGGAGGCGACTGCCACCCCACCCCTATCAAGCCACTCGTCCACGGCATCCTCGTCCAGTACCATTAGCCCCATGCGGCGGGCCGCATCGACTATGACACCAGTGGGGGCTACTATCAGGCCTCCCCCCTTCAGGGCGCCCAACGCTAGTCCAAGAGCCTCTCCAGGCCCCTTAACCCTCTGGGAGCCAGCTATAACCCTGAGCCCGTTACCCCCCCGGGGCTTCACGCCTGTAACTGACGAGAGGAGGTCTGGCATCATGTATCCAGCGGCGGCCTTGAGCTTTCCTATGCTGACTGGCTTGGGCCTAGGGAGCCTGACGCCGCTATCCGCCATGAATTCTTCAAACATGTTTGGCCTCGGGTTCCTGAGGCACTCTAGAGTCGGCTTCAGGCAGTCTACAATAACATCCACCTCATCGAGTATCCCGGAGTGTTGGGATAGTAGCCAGCCGAGGTCCTGGGGCTCCACCTGGAAGCAGTGGGGCAGCTCTGGTAACTCTTTTAGGGGTCTTAGCCCGTTCGCTATCATCGACGATAGCCGGACCCATTCTCCCCCCCTACGGTATGAGTAGTAGTATGCCCTGGCTGGGTCGCCTAGCCTGGCGTTGAGCATCTTCAGGGCTAGTGTTTGGCTCGTCCCGTCCCCGCCGGTGTATTCAACCTTGTAGGGCTTCAGTAGGGGGATTGATGCTTTGGGCCTGTCAGTAATTATCATGCACCTGTGCCCCTGAGTCTTTGGGACCATCCTGAAGGCTTCCAGGCCCCTATACTCCTCTGGAGCCCCCTCTAGTAGCCATATCTTATCCCCGGTCTCCATGAAGTATGATGCTAGCCTCCTTAGTACTATTGTCGGCGTTGATGGGTTCTCTTCAAGATGGTATGCCAGGCTGGATATGCTGGTTGGAGCGTCTGGGAAGAGGATCTCCGCCATCCTCCTTGCATTGAACCCCTCGACACTGCACCCCCAGTAGAGTATCTGGGAGCCCCACGCCTCCGATACAACTCCGGGCTCCCACCTTGTATTGGATAGGATCCTGGACCTTGCATTGGAGTTAACCGTCGAGGAGTCTATTATGAACCCGTCCAGGTCAATAACCCCCCTCCACCTGCTCCAATAGAGGCCTAGTGCCTGAGGCTTGCGCAACTCCACCCCTATAAGCGTGGAGGCCGCCCTAGCCTTCCAGGTATCCCCCTCAAGCATGAAGAACCTGAACGCCTCCATCAGCAGGCTAGAGTCTACCGGGCATCCCCTAACCGCCGCTCTGAGCAATGCCTCATATAGGCCTAGGCCCGCCAGCTTCTCAATCACGCCGCGGGGCGGGCATATCCCATGCTTCTCCATAATATATGCGGCGTAGACAGCCGTCTCCAGGCCCTCCTCGACCGCCTTCTCCAGGAGGCTGGTTGAGCCTGGCCTCGCTCTATGCATCAGCTTGATATAGGCTCTCCTGAGGGGGTCTAGTAGCCGCATTCACGTATACCCCGTTAAGGCTGGATGCTCCACTATACATCCGATCCTTAAGTATAGGCCTGGACCCTAAACTTAAAACCCCTCCACCCCCCGGGGCGATCCTGGGATGATGTATATTTCCATGGACCGACGCTGGTGGGGACTCCGGCAGGACCTGACCCTTGGGTGTGGCAGGTGAGGCTGGTCACTCATATAGTATTTGCGCTGGGCGTCGTGTCCGCCTCCTCCAGGATGCTGGGCCTAGACCTCTACAGGGTCCTCATCCTCTGGGGGCTGACGGTAGTGCAGCATCACCTAGTGGATAGGCTGTCTCACGAGGTTGGGCATAGGAGGCGCACGCCCCTGTTCCACAGCCCAACCGGGATTATAGCGTTGTCCTCCGCGCTAGCGCTTATAGCACCCCTCTTCGATGTAGAGAGTAGGTACAGCTACATTTGGCTACTCAAGTTCTTCCTGCTACTACTACTCTCGGGGTTCACACACCTCATGCTAGACGCGTTGAATCCCGGGGGAGTATACTTTAGGGGGAGGAGGGTTAGGCTATCCCGGATACACTATAACGATCCACTTGCCAACGCATTCTTCCAGTTAATAGGGGCCCTACTAGTCATATACTCCATGTACCCTGGATTATGGTAGGTGGAGGGTGTGAAGTACCAGGAGGCCAGTGTGACCCCGGGATCCCGCTACCTGGCAGTCCTGTATAGGCTTATTGATGTGCTTGAGACTAGGCTTGCAGAGTACTATGACCCCAGGGAGGTCCTCGTCGATGAGTCAAGCATCTCGCTGGAGAATGTGATGCGGGGGGATAGGGTTAGACTCATAATATATAATATAGGGGAGGAGGGCGTCATAGACGAGTACCAACTAAAGGACGCCGGAACCAGCATAGTGATCGAGGCTAGGGGTACATCCTATACTGGTATAGGGTATGAGGACCTCCTAGAAATAATATCGAGAGCCCCCTTCAGGCTCGATAAAGACTTAATCAGGAGCCTTGCAATAAACACGTCGAGGAGCGGGATAGAATATATGCTATTATACACTGAGTCAGGCCTCAACCTAAGGCTAGAGGGAGAGCGCCTAAGGGTCCGTATACCATTCGTGAAGACGGTAGCATCCATCCACACCCACCCCGAAGGGGCCTGCGGCTTGTCCAAGGCCGACCTGGCCTCGGGCCTAGACCTACTAGTTGAGGGGGGCGTTTTGGAAGCCTCCGCAACACCGACATGCGGCTTCCTCATGTATAGGAGGGGGTTCATAGACGAGGATGACTATATAGCGGTGAAGACCTGGAGGGGCGAGGTCCTGCGGGATGTAGCGTTAAAGTCCATAGTATTCAAGAGGATATACTATTAGGATATTATAGCCCCGGGGCGCCTACAGGTTTCATGGTGTCCATTTATGAATAGGATCCCGCTTGAGGACCTCCATAAGGAGTTGGGGGCATCCTTCGGGGAGTTCGCTGGCTGGATGGTGCCGATGAGCTATGAGGGGACCCTTAGGGAGCATATGGCCGTTCGGACAGGTGTCGGGGTCTTCGACATAAGCCATATGGGGCGCTTCATACTCAAAGGCGATGTCCTAGAGCTGATCGAGAGGGTGTATACTAAGCGCATGTCCAAGACTAGGACAGGGTTCATGAGTGGGCCCACGCTAGCGCTGAACCAGCATGCCAGGGTTAAGGATGACGAGATGTATTATAAGGTTGACGAGGAGACGTGGCTGGTCGTCCCCAACGCCGCGGCCAGGGTGGAGATGTATAGGCACCTGAAGAGGGTTGCCGAGGAGAATAGGATCAACGTGGAGATCCAGGATGTCACCATGGAGTATGCAATGCTGGCAGTACAGGGCCCGGAGAGCGTCGAGGTCATGGAGAAGCTTGCCCCATGGCTCTCCAGCCTTAAACCCCTAGAGTTCAGGGTTGACGAGGACCTCGCCGGGGCCAGGGTATACGTTGTCAGCAGGAGCGGGTGGACCGGGGAGGACGGGTTCGAGGTATGGGCTAAGCCGGGCGAGGCGGCCAAGCTATACAAGACCCTGCTTAAGCTCGGAGTCAAGCCCGTCGGTATAGCAGCTAGGGACACCCTTAGGATCGAGGTGGGATTCGTGCTGGGAGGCCACGAGTATGGAGAGGACCCCACAGTGTACCCATGCGCCGTGGGGCTCAGATACGGG
>JALWGG010000187.1 GCA_027013765.1 Acidilobaceae archaeon | reverse complement strand
CCTGTATACCACTCTATAGAGTTGGTGGCATACTTGTACATACCTACGTTAACCCAGTCATACTTTCCGGGTGAAACCTCCTGCACCTCCCACAGGGCATAGTCTGCAAATGCTCTGTCACCTGCCTCATTTAATACGATCTCTCCAGTGGTTCCATAGAAGATCTTTGCTGTTGTCGGTAGTATTTCTTTGACCTTCACAGAGTCATAGTCTCCGACTGCCATTAGTGCTAGTGTGACCACCCATGCAGAGTCATATAGTGCAAACGCGTATGTGTCTGGTACCCTTCCAAGCATGTCGGTTAGCCTCTTATTCACATCCTCAAATTTCCCACTCTTGGCTGCAGCGAATATCGGGTTTATGAACTTTACTTGGGCTGCGAATCTTCCAGCTACGGGGTCATTTACTATCTCTGATAGTAGTGCTGTTCCGTCGCTTCCATACCATCTAACCTGTTTTAGCACATCATACTGGTCTGCCTGCTGGAACACCTGTACAGCCTCGTTGAATGCTATCAGAAGCACGCCTACCTTCTTACCCTGGCCTAGATACTTCTCGACAAGGTCCTTGACCTGTGCAACCTGCTGGGCGAAGTTCGGGTTCTGCGGGTCATATGTTATCTTCTCTACAACACCGTTGGGGACCATCTCTAGGAACGCTTTCTCGCTAGACTCTATTAAGCCTAGACCCCAATCATCTGCCCTTACCAGGGCAACCACAACCTCGACTCCATCATTCGCCATTACTTTAGCAATTGCAGGTCCCTGGATTAGGTCTGTAGGGCAGAATCTGAAGACAAAGTCATCTGGTATAGCTAGCTGTGGGGCAGTGCTTGAGGGGCTTATTAATAGCACTTGCTGGCTATCAGCCGCTCCCTTTAGGGCTGATACTTCTGCACTGGTCATCGGGCCTAGGATAAACTTTATGCCCTGTGCCACTAGCGTGTCAAACTTCTGTATAGCGACCTGGGGGTCTGTCTGTGTGTCTTCAATAACCATTTTTACTGTGAATGGTGCGCCAGCAGCCTGTAGCCACGCGTTTATATCCTGCTCTGCCAGCTGTGCTGCCGCCCTAGCAGCCTCTCCATAGCTGGCCAGGTCCCCGGTTAGTGGTAGAAGTACTCCAATCTTCACCTCACCAGTTAATCCACCAGCAGCTGCTGTCGCAGCACCAGTCTCTGTCACTGTCTGTGTCTGCGTCACCGTGGTCGTTATTGGTAGTGTCTTGGTAACCGTGACCACCTTCCCCTCTCCAGCCACTACGGTTTCCGTTATGGTCTGGACCGCTGTGGTCGTCTGGACCGCTGTTGTGGTTTCTGTGGTTGTTGTCACTTTACCTGGAGCTGCTACATAGCCTATTGCTATCCCTATTAGTAATGCAATAACAGCCATTGCATAGAGCGTGGACTGGCCTGCCATATTCCCACCCAGCTCCTACATAGACTAGTCTGTTATAAACTAGTCATGAAGTACACTATTTAAATCCTATGGTCTTCATTATATCAGGCTTATTACATATTAGTACCACAGTCCCACTAGGAGACCTGGGTTCAAGGGAATGACTATCACCATAAGTAATGACCTAGTCGATAGGATTGTGGAACCAGGGTCACTGGTGGACTCGATTAGAAGCGTGTTAACTTCAGACGCGGTGGAGACTATTAGAAGCCACTTGGAATACAAGGGCACGTGGTTCGGCTTGATGCCAGCAGCGGGTAACGGCTTCATTTCAGTTAAACTTGTAGGGGTCTACCCAGAGAACCCTTCCCGGGGCATGCCGCTCGTCAGAGGCAAGCTCCTCCTGTTTAATGCGTCAACGGGGGAGCTAGTTTTGGTAGCTGATGCGGAAGCCCCTACTGGTTGGAGGACTGCAGCGGCTTCTGCGTTAGCATTAGAGGTAATGGACTTCAGAGGAGGAGGTAATCTCGGCGTAATAGGCTCGGGTACACAGGCTACCTATCACTTGAGAGTCCTGACTAGCCTCTACAACTTTGACGAGATATACGTGTACTCAAGGAATAAAGAGCGTGCAGCAAACCTTGCATCGATGTACAATGGGGCATATACCCGCTTGCAGGAGCTACTTAGTAAGTCCAACGTTATAGTGGCAGCTACAAATAGTAGAGAGCCCGTTGTGAGGAGGGGTTTTGTAAGGATGGACTCCATCATCATTAGCGTAGGGGCCCCGAAGCCTGTTAGGGAGATCGACGATGAACTAGTAAAGCGCGCCTCGTGTATACTGGTAGATACTCCTATGGTGCTTCAGGAAAGCGGGGATGTCAGGCAGGGGCTAGTCGAGGAATCTAAGGTGATAACGTTAAGAGACGCTATATCCCGTAATGGAAAATGCATAGAAAAAGGGGTCAGGCTGTATAAGTCCGTGGGGACCCCCATATTAGACCTTGCCATGGCATTATATCTGTGGGAAAGAGTTGCTTAGAGCATGTTCCTTAATATATCTCTGGCACTCACCATACCTAAAGGAGCCCCGGTATCGTCGACAACCGGTATGTGGCGTATATTATGTTCGATCATCCTGCATAACGCCTTAACCACGGGATCGTCAGGCTTCACAGTAACAAGGTTCCTGGTCATAACGTCCCCAAGCTTCTGTTCCAAGCTAGCACCAGATGCCACCATTGACACAAGGTCTCTTTCAGTGAAGATCCCGACAAGTTTTCCAGCATCGACGACTAGAATACTACCAATATTATTCTCCTTCATAAGCCTGACAGCGCTCTCCACCGTCTCCCCAGGGGATAATGTAACTAGTTCGGTCCTCATGATATCCTTCACAAGAGCCATTAACCACCACCCTTAAACACTATTATAATAAATATAACTATCACAATATATACGTTAAGAGGGCATAATTACACTAGTAGCCGAAGCACGGGTTAATTTATACCAGTCACATCGACTGGAAGGGCCTCTTAGAGACCTGCTCACCGGGTAAACACTAAAACCCCCAGATAACGATCCATTATCAACGAAGCGGGGGTGCCCGAGCCAGGTCCAAGGG
>JALWGG010000186.1 GCA_027013765.1 Acidilobaceae archaeon | reverse complement strand
CCATGCAGACGGGGTCCTGAGGGTGCGACGGCTGGCTGAGACCGTGACGCACTCCTCGTTACGGACGATGGATCTATGAGTAGGCATGCGGAAACACTAGGAGTGAAAGTGGTCCTACTACGCAATGTAAACGTTGAAGATATAATGAAACACCTCCATTAAAGATGGTTATTACATATTATAATTTACTTATGCAGACAAGATAATCTGGTCCGCGAAGAGTCCGGCTGGGATTTACGGTCTCGGATACCGATACATTCTACACGTAGCTTTATGATGTTTTGTGAGGTCTGGTGACGGATCCGCCGGGATTCGGGGCCCGGGACTCCTGCGGATCCGCAGGTTGGCACTCCTGGGAGCTTGCATGAGTTCTAGACCTGTCTTGCTTGTTGTGTCTTTAGGATGTTTGTGGGTTATTGTTGGTTCTTTTTGTGGATAGTTCTTTTGCTATGGTCCAGGGGGTTTTGGGGCCTCTGTGTATGATTGCGCTGAGGACCTCGATGAGGTCTGCTCCTGCTTTGAGGAGTGTAGCTGCCTTGGCTCCGTTGTTTATGCCTCCTACGCCGATTAGCTTGAACCCTTCTGGGGCGTGGGTTCTGAGTCTTTTGATCATGTATAGTGTCGTGTTGAAGAGTCTTGGGCCTCCGAGGCCGGCGTTCAGGCCCTTGTATGTGATCTTCATTGTGTTTCCAGCTACTATTCCTTGGAAGCCGCATGAGGTAGCGGCGTCCACGTATCTTTTGAGTAGTGCGTCGTCCCTTGTGGGGGGGATCTTTAGTAGTATCGGGGAGGTCCTCGGCTTCAGGTAGCTGCAGATCGTCTCGACCTCCTCGGGGTCCTCGAAGGTCCTGTGGGTCTCAACGTTGGGGCAGCTTATGTTGACCTCCACCCAGGCTGCGTGGCCCGAGACCGCTCTATACACCTCGCCGTAGCCCTTTGGGGTGAACGCTGCTATGCTGACTGCCACTGGCATCCCCGGGGGCTTGTGCATACTCAACCTCTCAACCACCCTGGATGGCCCCTTGCTGGGGAGGCCTAGCCTGTTAATCGTGCCCCCGTCGCTGAGCCTGACGAGGACCTTGGGCTCGACACCGGGGTATGGGTGGGGGAGGACGCTGCCAACCACGTGGAAGCCCGCGCCCATGGACCATGCGAGCCAGACCATCGATGCGTCCTTGTCCAGGCCAGCCGCTATGCCTATGGGATGCTCCACCCTAACCCCTAGGAAATCCCTTGAGAGCCCCTGGGGGGGCTTTGGCCTCCCCACGGTTCTTGCTATGCCATCGAGGACCTCCGCCCTGAGCCTGTGGAGGAGCCTCCAGGCAGCCAGCGGGGGGGTCTCCCTCAGGATCCTCCAGCCAGCCTCTATAGGGTCCTCCACCGGGAACCCACTCCCATCCTCCAGTGGCCCTTGCACCACTAATTAACCCAGCACACCCCATATACTAAGCCTGGGCCTGGATTGGATTGGATCTGTGGGAACCTTGCAGACTATAGGGGCCTGCTCGGAAGCGGCTGTATAGGCGTTGAGGACGGGTTTATAAGGAGTGTGAGGAAGGCTCCCGGCAGGGGTAGGGTGAGGGACTACACGGGGACCGGGTATATCGTGTCGCCGGGCCTCATAGACATACACGTCCACCTGAGGGGGCTTGAGTACTCATATAAGGAGACCGAGGAGACCGGCGGCAGGGCGGCTGCGGCCTCGGGCATCACACTGGTCATAGACATGCCGAACACCCTCCCAAGGGCGGATAATAGGGAGACCGTTAGGGCTAAGCTTGAGGCGTTGTCTAGGGCGCCCGTGGATCATGGGTTATTCGCCGCAATCCCCAGGGACCCTAGACGCGTGGAGGAGCTGTTATCCGAGGCTATCGCTGGGTTCAAGGTCTACCCTGAGGACCTCTATGAGAGGAGTGGTGGGGTTAAGGGTGCACTATCCTCTGGGAGCCTGGTAGTCCTCCACCCCGAGCTACCTGAGGCTGGATCCGCTGTGGCCGAGGACCTGGTGTCTAGGGAGGCTCATAGGAACTGTGGGTTCGAGGCCGCCGCTGTGGAGGTCCTCGCCGGGATGGGGGGTGGCAGGGTGCATGTAACCCATGCATCATGCAGGTCCACGATCATAGCGGCTAAGAAGCACGGCTATACCGTGGACGTAACCCCACACCACTTATTCTATAGCACACTCACCGGGGCTGGGTGCATGTACAGGGTTAACCCCCCGTTGAGGCCCTGGCACGAGCCCTCCTGGCTAGTGTACATGCTTCTTGAAGGCCTGGTGGACGCGTTTGCAAGCGACCACGCCCCCCACGCGTTATGGGAGAAGAGTGACCCCCTATACTGTAGCCCCGGGATCCCGTGGCTAGAGTCCTGGCCGTGGCTAGTCTATAGGCTTGTATCGGTCGGGGCTTTAGACTTGTCAGAGTTCCTATGGCTAGCCAGCAGGGGCCCCGCCGTGGTTGCTGGTCTGGAGGATTACGGGGTTATACGGGAGGGTGCCAGGGGTAATATACTGGTCTATGACCCCAGGGCCGTGTGGAGGTTCCCCGGGCCAGCGTATAGCATGGCCAGGCACTACCCATCCACGATGGCTAGGATGGCTGGGAGGCCTATAGAGGTCCTCGTGGGCGGCGAGACAGTGTTCATTGGGGGGGAGGTTATAGAGGGTGTCAGGGGGGTTAACCCATTCACCTGGAGAAGGCCCTGAGGACCTGCCTAGCCGCGTGCCTTGGAGTATGTGCTAGTGTGACGGTGAACCCGGCCCTTTCAAGGCTGCTCCTGAGGTCCTCGTCGTGCCTTAGGGGTACTATGAATATGAGCTTCTTACCCGCCCTAGACGCCCTCAGGGACGCTTCCAGGGGGTCTCCGCTATCCACTGTCTGCGTTAGATCGGATATCACGACTATCCTCTTAGCCCTTGTATCTGAGGCCGCGTTTATACCATTATACACGTCTGTATACCCCTGGAACCTTGCCGATAGTAGTATCCTGGCTATATCCCTCCTCCCGAAGGGGCCCCTATACTCTTCCACCGTATGGGAGAATAATACTATCTTATCCATGCTCCTGGCGAAGATCGCCGCCATCCCCAGGGCCCATATGGAGTAGGACTGCATCGAGCCGCTCGTGTCTAGCGCCAGGGATACCAGGTTCGACCTCTTCCTAACCCTATAGACCAGGGGGTCGGGGGAGGCCCTAACCCTCCTATATATACTCCTCCTGAGATCAAGCCTCCCCCTACTGGACCCTGATAGCCTCCACTTTGGGAGAGGCCTAAGCCCCTCCCTCGATGACGCCATGTAGATGATCCTCTCCAGGGCCCATTCCAGGATCCCCCTCCACCGGGGGTCCCCACTCCTATACAAGCCCCTGAGGACCTTGACAGCCTTCTCGAAGTCCATCATTGAGAGTAGCCTGGAGAGCTCGCCCGGCGCCGGGGAGTCTGCAGAGGCCATGGAGAGTATAGCCTCTGCAACCGTCACAAGCTCCTCAACCGAGGACCTGCCAAGACCCCCGATACTGACGCCCTCCAGGTCCTCTGCCTCCATCCTAGCCCTATCTATGTAATCCCTCGCCATATCAGCCCTGCCCGGGTTCCCGGTCTCAGTGTAGAGCATGGCCTCCCTGACGGCCCTAGCCGCGTCTCCCAGGGCCCTCACGAGCCTAGCCTCTACACCGCCTAGCCTGGTCTTCTTGACCTCCCAGAGGAGGTATGGGTCTACGCCTGATAATAGGCTCCTAGCCTTCTCCGGCTCCAGTCTCTTCAGGGCTCTGGCGATGAGCATTGCAGCCTCGTCCTGGTCCATCCCCCTGACGGCCTCTATAATAGTATCTATATCCGGATCCTCCTCGCCCAGGTCAAGCCTTCCATGGCTGGTCATGTATAGCATCTTGTCGTGGTCTGGTGTAAGGAGTCCTGCCCTGTCCAGGATCCTTCTAGCGGCTCCCGGCTCCAGCCTGTGCCCGGATAGGATCCTCTTGGAAACCTCCTCGGCCACTGCTTTAAGCATCCTACGGTTGCCCTTCCTTATCGAGGCCTCCCCCAGCTTCAATAATCTCCACCCGTCGATCCTGCTTAAGGCCTCCCCCGTCAGTTCTATCCCCGCCTCAGCCACGGCCATGGCCTGGCTGGCTGGTATATCGTGCGAGCTCCTTACAGCGTCTTCAACCCCTTCATACCCGTTCCTCGCCAGCGTCCAGGCGATCCTCCTGATCGAGGCCTGGTCCACGACCCTGTCGCCGCCCTCCCTGGACTCGATGACCCCTATCCTCTTCAACTCCATATACGCCTTGACCTTAGTCCTCCTCTCCCTCTTACCGCCTGGGAGCTTCCTCCGTGAAACCCTGGCCCCCGGCCTGGCGTTTATCGCTTTAAGCCTCTCCTCGATATCTATGAGTATCCTCTCGGCCCTCTCCCTTAACCCCCTCCTGGCCATCGCCTCCTTCAGCACGGCCTGGACCTCGTGCTCTGTAACCCCCCGGGATGATAGAACGCTTGCTAGTATGAATGCCGCCTCCCCCTCCTCAATCCTATGTTGTCCCCTCAAACCAGCGTATGACTCAAGGATCCTGGCGGCCTCCACCAGCTGGCTGGTCCCTATACTGTGCCCGGAGGACCTTAGCCTTGCAGCTATTTCTGGCAGGGCTTCTATGAGGTCCTCAATGTTGAATAGCCTCAACACCCAGCACCTCTCTCAGCACCCTTAAAACCGTGTCCTCGTCCTCAACCCTCTTGACTAGAACCGGGTATGCCGCGTCGGCCAGGTCCTCTATAGATACTACATTATTGCCCCTCAGCCTTGCTATACTCTTGGCCATCCTGGCCCATAGGACTGCCTCCGCCGTGCCTGGCTTATGGGTTATACTAGTCCTCCTCAGCTCGTTGACCACGTCTAGGATTAGGTTTGTTATGTTACCATCGATCGCTGGTGCATCACTAGCCCTAAGCCTTATTATCCTCGCCTCAACCTCCCTCGGTGGGTATGTGAATTTTATCCTGACAACCCTCCTCAGGAACGCGTCGCTTAGATCATTCTGGGCTATATCCTCTGGGTTGCTGGTGAATATTATCTGGAAGCCGGGGCCCCTGGCCTTGAATACACGCTTAAGCTCTGGCACTATGATCCTCCTCTTATCCGCTATATCCAGGAGGAGGTTCTGGAACTCCTCGCTGCTCCTCCTAACCTCATCAACTAGGAGACCTGTATCCAGGATCATGGCTGCCAGTATCGGCCTGGGCGTGAAGCTCTCCTCGTTGAAGCCCCTCTTCATAGCTATCAGCGGGTGGAAGTCCCCAATAACCTTGTACTCGTCATAGTTCTCACTGCACGGTAGTATCAGCGGCTTCCTACCGCTCCAGAGCTCTAGCAGCGCCTCCCCCACCTCTGTCTTCCCGGTACCTGGAGGGCCCTCGAATAGTACTGGCCTCCCGTTCATGAATGATGCGAATGCCAGCGCCACTACCCTCTCGTCCACCACCAGCTTGAACCTATCCTCAAGCACCTTGACGGCTAGCCTTGGATCCCTTACAGGCCTTGCCTCGCCTATGAGGCTCGAATAGGTCTGGTACACCTTTTCTACTATAGGATCCTTGTGCTGCATTTCCTTCCCCGGCCCGCTGGGCGCCGTGTAGTCTATGGTTTCAGCCGGGATTTATATAGCTCTCCGGCGCCTCCATAACAGCCATGGCTTGTAGCAGGTTTCCTCCCATATCCCCCTCGCCTTCTCTAGTGCGCCTCTAGAGGGTTTGGCTTCCTCCAGCACGCCCTTGACTGCTACAATATCGTCTTCATATGAGCAAGTGGACCTGTATATGTACTCTGCCAGGTCCTCATCCGCCTCCTCTAGCTCCCTCCAGGTGTATATCTTGTAGCATAGGCTCTTGAATGTTCTTATGGATCTCTTATTGCCTGATTGCATGGTTGCAACGTATAGCCGTGCGCTGTCTAGCACCTCTTCTAGAGATAGTATGAGTATCCTGCCGAGCATTAGCCCCCTGAACTCCTCCCTGACGGCTACATAGTATACCACGCCCAGTGGGGGGCTGGCATCGACCAGGTATCCTATAGCGGAGCCCGCCACCCTCCCATCCACGATTGCTACAAGCCCTACCCCCTCCAACGCTCCCGCCTGGCTTGCATAGTAGGCGTGCCATTTCCCCATCACCTCGTCTATAACCTTTACAGCGGTCTCCAGGTCCTCGATAACCCTTACCCCGGCTACGCTCCGAGGACCTCTCTCACCTTCTCCACCATAAGTCTGTAGACCCTCTCCATCTCTCTTGGAGGGCATTCCACAGCCACCACGTTGTTATCCTCCTGGTACTTCCCTCCAGCCTCGAATCCGAGCCGTTTAAAGTATTCTGCTATGCCTGCAAGCTGCGCCTTAAGCTTGTATGCCCTGGCATATATGTAGGCCCTGTCAATGCCGGTGGAGTGATATGCAACAACCACCACCCGGCCAGGGTTCATTGATGCAAGGCTCCTGGCTAGCCTGCTGGCCAGCCTAGACTCGCCACTTAGCTTCACCCCCAGGACTCCTGGGGCCTCCTCTACCAGGCTTGACTTAGCCTCCTCCAATAGGCTCTCGAACTCGACCTCCACATTAGTCTTTAGTGTGGTTAGGAGGGGGTCGTTTAGTATACTCTTTAGGGGGTCGAACTGGCCAATCGCGTGGACCTTGGGTATCCACTTTAACCCGTCATAGTTTGCCGTCACGCTTATTGAGTCTAGCTGTGATACAACCTGCTCGACGACCCAGTAGTCCCTCACCGGGTCTAGCCCCGCCTCAACCATATAGTTCTGGTAGTGCTTGTTTGCCTTAGCCCTGGGGCCTAGGTCCCCCACTATGCTGGCTGCCACAAGCCCTGGATGGTATTCTCCCAGGATCCTTGCTAGTACATGGGCTGTGCTGGGCCACTCCCCCTCAGGGTCTCCCTTCCTGGCAGGGTTCACGTATTCCACGTTCGGCTCCCTAGGCCCCTCGTCCTGGTAGTGGTGGTCTACCACTAGTATGTGGACCCCCGTCTCCCTTGCTATGCGGTCTATCACCCGGCCGGGGTATGATAGGTCCAGTATTATGATTGGCCTCTTGCCAGCAGCCTTCGCCTTTAGGGATCTGATGAAGTCGTCATCCACTCTGAAAGTGAATTTGGGGGGCAGCATTATGGTGTCCTGGCCCGCCATGCTCACTATATGCATGGCAGAGATCATCCCATCAGCGTCCCAGTGGTATACAAGTACAGGGGGCCCACTGGATAATAGGTCTCTTATGAACCCCTCCCTCATGACCCTACCAGCCTTGGGTTTATAGCCGGCCCTAGACGGTTATTATAGTTTGTCCACAATCATCATAGGTGGGCCCGGATGATGAGCCAACACCTAGGATGAATGGTGATCTATTCCCTGCGGCTGGACGGGCCGCAGTTGACGCTCCTGGCCCATGCTAGGTATAGTATTGCTTGGTATGTCTGTAGGCTTATGGAGCCCAGGCTTATTGTTGCATCACTCACCCCCTCCAGGACGCTGTAGAGGCTTTGGGGGAATCCTGTGTGGCCTCCTAGCAGGTATACAGTGTCTCCGCACAGCTTATCCCTGTAGACTGAGACATCATTGCCGCCCTCCTCTACAAGGAATACCGTGCACTCTCTACACTGGTATACTGGGTCTAGGGGGTCTCCCCTGCTTATACTAATCATCCCCCCGTTCTTGAACCCTGCGAGGACCTCTGCAACCACATGATACTCACTCCTAAACCCCCACCTGTCAACCCTCAGTATCTTGGGGGGGTCTGGGGGTCCTAGTAGGGCCGCGTAGAAGCCTGGGTTGGGGTCGTGTTGAGCTGCTAATATGCTTGATGCTATCACATCCATCCTGCCACCTTGGCTAGCATATCCTCTGGGCTTGAATATTGGTGCTGTAACGGCTGTCCCACTATACACTACGTAGACCCCCCTACCAGCCACGCTCCGCCCCTCCACCGCTATTGCCCCCACGTTTCAGGAGCTTCGCATAGCCGTAGACTATTATCCCGTGGAGGGAGAATCTTGGGGTCCTGGCCCTATACTCCCTATACTCTCTATATTCTACCAGCTCCCTCTCCTCCAGCTGGGATGCAGCGTAGACCCATGCCGCCACGAGTATTATGGCTGGTAGTGTACATGGGATTGTTATCGTTATTGCTATTGTGAGGAGTAGTGTTGATGTGTATACCGGGTGTCGTGTGACTGAGAATGGCCCCTCAACTATTATCCTGTACCCATTGCTCCTGGTATTCTTCCCAGTAAGGAGGTTGTGTATGACTTCTGCACCACTGCAGAAATACTCCCTGGGCCCGCCCATGAGGGTTATCGTCTCCCGGGATACTATGAGTGGGGGGACTGCTAGGGCTATGGTTAGCGGGAGTCCATAGGGGTTTATGCATGGCAGCCCTAGCCCTAGTGTGGTGGTTATCTTTGATGAAATGTATAGTATTAGTGTGTATATTGATGCTATGGCTATCGGGATCGGGTGGTACCTGCACTTGCTCATGGGTCTTCCTCGATCCTCTTGAGCCTCTCCCTGGAAACCCTTAAGGCCTCCTCCGGGTCTGGCTGTGTGGTGTTGGGGTCGAAGGGGAACTGGCTCAGGACCAGTTTTATGCTCCCGTCCTCTAGCTCTGCGAATAGCTGTGGGAGCCATGCCATGCCTAGGTCGTCGGTGTCGCCGTATGTTATGGCGAACACGTAGTCCTCCTTCTTTATTTCAAGCTCTACTCCTGCATCTTTTGCAAGGGTCTCGGCTAGCCTCATCCATGCCTTGTGTAGGGGGTGGAATTCTATAGTGTCTAGTATGATCTTCTTTATCTTGCCCAAGGCTTAACACTCTCCATGTTGAGGGCTGGGTGTTGCCTGGTTTAAATATGATTCTGTCACGCCTCCTCGCATATCCTCTTCATTAATAGCGCATCCCTGTCCAGTACCGGGCTCTCGCTTATTACAACTGCATTTACACCCATCTCCTTGTATGCCCTGCATACTATGCTCCATTCAGGGCCGTACTGCGTCTCTTCCAGCGTGTGGTGCATCCTCTCTCCACCCCTGCCATACTCTATCCTTGAGAAGTGGGTGTGGAGGGGGTTGACGGCTCTAGCCCCCAGCTCGCGCTCTATCCTCTCTATAACCTCCACCACATCATCCACGCTAACGACCCTTCCACCCTCATACCTTGCATAGAGGTGTGCCCAGTCAACGGTGGGCCTGCACCTGCCTACAACTCTACAGATCTCTATGACCTCATCCACATCCCCTACCTGGCTGGTCTTGCCCATGAGCTCTGGGGAGAGTTCTGGGAAGGTTACCCATGACGGTAGGGATTCTATAACTACTTTATAGCCCTCGATAACCCTCTTCAAGGCTTCTTCACGCGTCTTATGCCCCTTATAGTAGCCTGAATGTATGACCACCGCGTATGCGTGCATCCACTCTGCAGCCGTCATCGACTCTATAATCCTTTCTATACTCCTCCTCCATGTTGACTCATCCATGCTGGCCAGGTTTATATAGTAGGGTGCATGCATGCTCAAGACAACGTCGTGCTTCTCAGCCTCCTCCCTGAGGGCTCTAGCCTTCTTCTCGCTTATACGCACACCCCTCACTGCTTCATACTCCAGCGCGTCTAGCCCTATACTGTTCAGGTAGCTTGGAACCTTCTCCATAGCCCCCTTGAAACCGAGCGGCTTGCCTGCAGGGCCGAACCTTATCCTGGGCATAGCATAGCCCCCCGACCGGTATTGTGGCATGGATGGGCTTATAGAGGAGTATTCAAGACTTCCGATACTAGCCTCTTTATATTAGTGTTCTTCCTAATCCTCTTTATAACGAGTTTCCCCTGATAGTCTTCCTCGTCTAGCCAGGGGGGTTTGCTGGGCCTTAAGGCTATTAGCCTGATGGATGCCCCGGCATCTATGGCGTAGGATAGGTGTAGGTCCAGGTGTTTGGGCCTGGACCTTGCACTCCATACCAGGATCAATGGCCACTCTTCAACCTCTACAGTGGAGCTTGCCATCTGGTCCACGGCCTCGACTAGTGCGGGGCCAGGATTGGGTCTTCCAGGCATTTGGGGGGCCCGGGTGAATGAGTCTGTGGGGGATAGCCTGCTGGGGCCTGGGTCTAGGATTGGCGCTGGGTTTGAGCCGAAGACTATCATTCCTATATTATCGCCCCTCCAGGCCTGTCTCTCTACCTCCTCTATGATCCTGAAGACGGTGTCTAGTGGTGTATGCCTCCACTTCTCCACGACTAGCTGGACTATCATTGGGGGCCCTCCAGGTATCTTACTATGAGGGATAGTAGCTGGCTCCTATTGGATGCATGGTCATACCTCCACCCATAGGCCTTCATGCTGGCCCTGTATATATCCTCGGTCTTCGGCCTCTCTCCAACCGTGATTGTGTAGATTGAGACCCCGGAGTTGAAGGCGTATAGCAGGGCGGCCTCCAGGGGTGCGCCTAGGTTTATGTCTCCATCCGTGAGTAGGAGGACCTCCCTCCTCCTACCAGTCCTTGAGGACCTCAGCATCTTGACTGCATCTATTATCCCATCCCCTGGTGCGGAGCCCTCCTCGGTGAAGTTCACCCTGTATATGGCCCTTAGTATCTTGGCCTTGTCGCTGGTTAGTGGTAGCAGTGGGAGTGACCTGCCATAGAATACTACTATGCCCAGCCTATTAGGCCCCTTCTTCAGTAGCCTATCCGCTAGGACGAGTATCGCCTCCTTGGATGCGTCCAGCTTGGAGGGCCTAAGGTCCCCGTAGCCCTTCCCCATGCTAAGCGACACGTCTAGTACCACTACAAGGTCCCGTAGCTCCACGCTATCAAGCCTCTCCAGGGATCACGGTGTCTGGTACAAGTAGTGGTACCGCTTTTATACTGTAGACGATCTCAAGCGCCCTCTCAAAACTGATTAGGCCCTTGGATACGGCGTATCTTATTAGGGATAGCATGCTGTACACGCTCACCCCCCTCTTGGAGGCGTAGTCCCTCGTCCTTATATCCTCACTCACCAGGGGGACCCCAGCGGCTTCGGCGTAGTTTGCTATAGCCTCCTCTATAGGTGTTACAAGGCTCCTTGGAGGCTCTGTGGGGACTGGTATGGGGGCTAGGTGTATGAGCCTCTCAGCCTCCCCCTGGGATGCCATCCTCCTCGCCATATATACCTCTAGCTGGTGCCTCCCTGCGTCGGGCATTATGAAGCGGTAACCGTTATCCACGCCCAGCTTTATTATATAATAGAGGTCGCTCCCGTAGATGACGTATGCGGTTAGGGGGTCTATCACATAGGTCCCGGGCTCCATACGGCCTAGCTCCTCGTCACTCCTAGCCCCTAGCAGTGGCATTATTTCTCTGGCTAGCATCAGGTCTATCATCACATTATAGGGCTTGTTTGCGAAGTATGCTGCATACTGGAATGATGCACCCTTGCTAGTGTATAGTGTTATAGCTACATCAACTAGGTCCATCCTCTCGATCATGCTCCTTACCGCGTCCCTTACAGCCTCGGCAACGCTGGAGTAGACTCCTAGTTCTACTAGTCTCCTAAGCTTCTCCTCTAGCACCCCCGATATCTCTACTGTTACTACCATGCCCCGCCTAGTCCCCTAGCAGATACCATTATCCGCCTGACTATTATAGCTATACTTTAGAACACCATATGCGAACAGATAAAAATAGTATTATATAAAGTAAAAAATTAGTTTAGGCTAGCTGGCCTCTATTTCAAGTGGTATAACCAGATATGCTGGGGCCTCGAACACGGCGATCTTTGAGCCTCCTAGGGTGAGGCCAACCGTGTAGGATACCGACATTGTCGAGACTAGTATGATCCTTGCCTCCGCGCTGGTGTTCGCCTCCACAGTTAGCGGTATCTCAAGCTTGCTACTGAATCCTGCTCTACCGGTTTCAGGCACTATAGTTGCGTTACCGCTTACAATACTGGCCTTGATGTATGCCCCCGCCATGGCGTATGAGCCTGAGACTGTTATGGTTACATGCTCCACACTACCCTTCCCGACAGTTATACTGGTCGGGCTTGCCCTTATCGGGACTAGTATCACCTTATACGGCTCTGGGTACACTGATGATGCGTCTATCAGTGTGTTATGGAGTACTATCCAGTAGGGTGCCCCAGCGGATACTGGGGCCACTATCGATGCATACCTCTCATACGGCCTGTCATAGTGGGTGAACCATCCACCGCTTAGTGGCAGGGATAGCTTGCCAGCTACCACCGCTCCGTAGAACGAGTCGCTGGGGCCTAGCCCGAATAGGCCTAGTGTTAGGAGTTGCCTTCCCTCGCCTGCCACCATGACGTCTATATTCGTGTTCTCGCCGACCCACTTCACCATTACGTGGAAGCCTACTATTGAGGGATCATCTATTATGACGGGTATCGACCTCCAGTCTCCACTCTCATACCTCCAAGTCCAGTCGAATTGACCCTCTACGAGGTAGTTCTTGTATGGGGTATTCTCATCCTCTCCGCTCAGGGTTAGGGAGGATGTATTGCTGGATACCACTGCTGCTACGGGTATTGAGACTGGGACTAGGGCTACTCCTGAGCCGTAGTCAACCTTTATGTAGCCCTGGTATAGTCCTGGCTTTGCGTCCTCTGGAACACTCACACCCACAACTATGGTTGTCCCACTGCTATCAACCGTGGCTGTGCTTGGGACCGTGATCCAGTTCCACTCCACCTCGACGTTCTTCCTGACCTCCAGCGCCATGTCAAGGTTTAGCGGGACTCCCAGTAGCGGGTATGCGTTGAATATGACTCTGATATCTAGTACTGGCATCCTCGTTATATTGGATACATCGACTCCGGTATAGTTTGCAACCCTCTCCGCTATTAAGGCGAACTTCTCCATGGGCTTCCCTACAGTCACGTGGAATACGTTTGCAAGCCTAATGTCATAGTTTACTCGTGCAGTCTCGTTTAGTGTTATGACTCCGTCACCGTTAAGGTCGAACCAGCAGTGGAGCTCTACCCCGGTGTATAGGTATGGCGCGTATGTTCCCATCCTCCCCAGCGGGTCCTGGTAGTCATAGGCATACCTGGCGACTATCTCTACTAGGTCTGAGTCCTGGAACGCCTGTGGGTCTATGGGTATTAGTATCCTGGCCGTTACATTGTTTAGCTGTAGTGTTATACCTTCATCTGTCACGTTCTTCAGGATCGTTGATAAGGGTGTTACGTTGCCCCCTATAATGACTACTCCCATGTCTAGTTTTAGGTATTTGGTTAAGGGTTCAGACTCCTGCACCATTGTCACGGCCTTTAGGCTAAGCGGCGCCTCTCCCCCTAGCGTGGTCGCGTTGAGGAGGACCTCCCTTGATTCTCCAGGCCTCATAACGCCAGGATATACCTGTGTGTCTGGGTTTGGCTTTAGCGAGCCTCCTACTGGTAGGTATTTGAAGTTGCCCTCTGCATTACTGTATACATTGTTGAATGTGTCATAGGTGTATAGTACTGGTATGCCTCCTTCAAGCACCGCTTTAACCGCCTTGTAGATGTCTACATGTCCCGAGCCCTGGGTGTAGGGGTCATATCCTAGATCTGCCGCGGTGCTCTTTAGTATAGCTTTAACCATTCCAGGCTCCGGCTTCCCATCCATTACTCTAGAGAGGGCTTCTAGGAGTAGGGCTACCGATCCGCTGGTCATGGGGGTTGCCTCACTTGTCCCCCCGAACAGGTCATACGCCTGACTCCCGTCTCCTAGGCCTACTAGTACCGGGGCCCTGGCCCATGCGAACGAGCCTATATTTACTACATCTGGCTTCACGAGCCCGATGCCTGTTGGCCCCCTGTCACTCCAGCTGACAACCTCGCCCCAGGCTCCTGGCAGGTAGCCGTAGAGGGGCCTGTAGTCGAATAGTGTTGATGCTCCGACAGAGATTACCTGGGCCGATGCTCCTGGGAGTGTCGCTGTCCCGTAGCCGGGGCCTCCGTTGCCCATTGCATGTACTACTATTGTCCCGGTGTTTGATACTATGAAGTCCTCTAGCATGCTGAACGGGTCCATTGTGCTCATGAAGCCTATTATCCCTATATAGCTTATACCCCAACTGTTGCTGATTATGTCTACCTTGTGCTTGCCCGTGTACTCCCACTCCCACGGGTATCCCTTCTGGTCCAGGCCTGAGAAGAATAGTTGCGAGACGTATGGATTAATTAACCCGGTATTAGCCGCGAGCTTTGCCCCCGGCGCTATTCCCTTTAGCCTCTGTTGCGTGTATCCTAGGTCTATGACTGATTTGCCCCTTCCAGCTATTACTGATGCCACGCTCGTTCCATGGCCCAGGAAGTCATATACAAATGCTACGTAGTTTCCTCCTTGCACATCCATTCCAGGGAGTATCATTCCTGCTAGGTCGAATCCTGCATCCCATCCCAGCGGGTTGATGCCTGTTCCTGTGAGTATGCCTATCCAGTCATACAGGTATCCTGCCAGTGCTCCCCCGCTGAAGTCGTTCTCCCCGTCTCCATTGAAGTCCCTGGCCACTACCTCGTCCCCATAGGTTACGGGCTTCTCGTCGGCGAAGCTTAGGTCATACCAGTCCTCGTTTGGTTCTATCTCCTGCATCCCCGTTATGTTTAGTGCCTCCAGTAGTAGGTAGTAGATTGTCGATGTGTCAGCGTATACAGTGTCATATAATCCGTCATTATTTGCATCTACTAGTATAACTGGTAGTGTGTACTGTATCACGCCCAATCCTCCATAGGCTATCAGTTGTGTCTGTACTGATATACCGAATTTTATTGGGGCCCCGCTGGTTATATTCCCTATATGGAACTTTGATAGGTTGAATGAGAATAGTACTGAGTTGCCTGTGGGGGAGACGTAGAATAGCCATCCCTCGCTTGTCTTCCCGATCTCGAATGTGTACCAGTCCCAGTAGTAGACCTCGCCTCCTATTGTGATGTATTCCCCGCTTACGTTTGCTGTTGCAAGGGTTAGGGTTAACCCTATCTCGTCGGAGTCTATTAGTAGTGGTACACCGTCCTCCCTTGCTATAGCCTCAGAGCCCAGGTCTGATACTCCGAAGTCTACCCCGCTGTCTACCACCCCGACACGCACTCCTTCACCAGTAACGTTGTACTCCTCCCATACCCTGCTGGCCCCGATAACGTCTACGGCCTTGTATATGCTAGGCTCGGGCTCCACCGCCTTGAGCTTCGTCGCCTCCTTCACGGCTAGGATCCCGTCTAGGGGTGGGGTGTAGAGGGTTACCGCTATTACTCCCGGCATTGATGCAAGCCTTGTGACTGAATCTTTCGAGGCCCATGCACTGTATATTGCGATATTACCTAGCCTGAACCCGAATATTATATCCGCCACCTCGTCTAGAGCTTCGGGGTCTATGCCTGAGTGTGCTATTATGATTATCTTGACCTCACCCATCCTAGGCTTTAATACCTCCTCGCCTGGGGTATCTACCTTAGCCTTTGAATCTAGGATTTTTGATGTTATCATTGATGATGGAGAGGTTTTGTAGATGTCGTCGGCTAGCAGCCTCGGGTCCACATATGCAAGGAATCTCCTGCTAGAGTCGCTATCCGTTGATGCGACTGGCGATGCTAGGGGTAAGAGCATTAGTAGTATGAATAATACTGCTACTCCACTTCTCAACTAGGACACCCTTCACTCTTGATATATCGGGTGTCCACATTATAAATATTCCGCTATGTAGTGGGTGGAAAACCTGGTAGGTAGATTAATGAAATATTATGGGTGCAATTAGGCTAGGAAGCGTTAGGTTTAGATAGTTTAGGAGGATTAGAGTCAAGAAGTTTAGGATAAAAAGAGAGGGTTTCCGGGTTTAAATGGGATTCAAGCGTGTTTAAGGCTTCCTGACGAATAGCTGGTAGCCTAGTAGTGCTACTGCTACTAGTATTAGTATTAGGTTTACTATGCCCCAGGTCTTTAGGCTGCCTGTGGCCTCATCTATCTTTGTTGATAGGTCTGTCTTTACGCCCTCAGTTGACTGTGATACTGACTGGTCTACCTTTGTTGGTAGCTCGTCTACCTTTGCCTTTACGTCTGACAGCATGCTCTTCACGTCTGACAGGTCACTCTTTATTGCTGTGGCCTCGTCTTTGACCTTAGCCACGTCTGCGCCTACAGTCTGTACTTTGACGTCTACATCTGATACTGCTGACCTTACGTCTGATACGCTTGCTAGTATTGCGTCCTTTGCGTCTGAGACCTTCTTATCCACTGTTGATGCTAGGTTGCTGAAGCCTGCTGCCATGTCGCTTGATAGCTTTGACAGGTCTGCCCTGACCCCGTTCTCTATCAGGTCTACTATCTGGCTTGCCTTAGCGGTTATTGCGTTATTGATCTGTACAAGGGTCTCCCCGTTCTGCTGTATTAAGCCTGTTATTGCTGCCTGGCCGTTGCTCAGGTTCATGTAGAACTGGCCTAGGTTGGTGTTTACCAGTGCTACTCCGTCCTTGACGTCTGCTATGCTTGCTCCTAGCTGGCTTAGGTCTACCTTCAGGGTTGCCACTACCTCGTCTCCCTTCTTAACTATTAGGTCTGCTAGTGTCGTGTTCACACTGCCTATGTCTGCCATTAGTATTTCTACGTTGTCTCCTACTGTTGCTAGTAGCATCTTCAGGTCGTCTACACCCATCTTCACGTCGCCTAGCATCGTCTTTATCTCAGCTATGCCCTGCTCTATGCCGCTCAGGTTGACCTGGCCTCCGCCTATTAGGCTCATTAGGGCGTCTAGCTTGGCGTGTATGGTTGCGTTTGCACTCTCTATTGCAGCCATCACGCCGTCTATCTTTACTGTCGCGTTCTCTAGTAGTGTGCGTAGTAGTGTTAGGTTGCCCTGGACCTCGCCAATGCTTGTCTGCAGGGTCATTACTCCGTCGCTTACCTCTACTAGCGTGGCGTTGAGCTTCTCAAGGCTTACCTGTATCTTCCCTAGCGTTGTTAGTATGTCCGCAGCACCTGCTCCTAGGCCTACTAGTAGGCCTCCGCTCGCTATCCTCTGGGTTAGTGCTACTAGCTTGAAGTCGGTCTCATATATTGTTAGGTCCTCGTCCATGTATACTACCTTGGCGTATACCTTGAATAGCTGGTCTGCCAGTGTGTCGAAGTCGTTTGGCACGTTGAATGTGAGCTGCATGACGTCTGATCCAGTGTCATATACTAGGCCCGCTGGTATTATCCTTGCAACGTCGCCGTCCAGGGTCTCTAGCTTCACGAAGCCCTTGCCCTTTAGCATTATCAGCTCTGTTGGCGTCACTCCTAGGAAGGCTGAGAAGTCGCTTATGGTTACCGTCACCTGCTGGCCGGGTATTAGTACTACGTCGCTTATGCTAGCTGACCAGCCGTCTCCAGCTACTCCCAGCACCTTGACCTCCGCAGTCAGTATTATCTCTGATGGGTTCTGGTATGGCACTACGTGTATGTAGTAGTAGCCTGGCAGTACCGCGGGTATTGTTATACTTGTATCTAGTGTACCTAAAGTTGTTGTACCCACTGGAGGTGTTAGGGGCTCTCCAGCCTCGTCCTCGCTAGTGCTCCATGTCACATAGTAGTATGCACCGCTGTCTAGACCCGTTGCGAATATTGACTGGCTCTCGAAGGCGTATACCGGGGTTATACTGTCTGGGCTCGGCGTGTATAGGTATGGGACTACCTCTAGGGTTAGTGGCTCTGGTGCTGGTGCATCCTCACCCCTCATCACCGACAACACGTAGCTGCCCCTAGGCAGCTCCATTGTTCCGAATAGTGCGGGGCTTCCCAGGTTTGCCATGAATGCACCGTTCCTATCGGTTACGCGTAGGTCTGCTAGCTGGCCTGCGAATATGAATGTTAGGTCCTCGTTGTAGACGAAGTTCCATCCTATTATGCAGAGGCCGAAGTCTGGTCCTGACACGACTGTGTATGAGCCTGTGAATGAGTCTATGCCTGGCTCTGTGGTTGCTGCTGGGTCAGAGACTATTAACGGGTATGCTGTGGACCTTGTAGAACCTGTTAGTAGCTCCTTTAGCACTATCTTGTGTAGCCCGTATGCTGTGCCGTCGGGGATTACTACTGTGTACTCGAATGTGTCAGCAAGGTTCTTGGACTTCAAGACAGGAACTATCCTGCCCGCTCCGTCCCTCAGGTCTGCCTCGGCATCGTCTAGGTATAGCTTGTATGGTATTCCTGGTATTAGGTTCGTTACTGTTATGTTGAATGCGCCTCCTGGCTGTACTGATACCCATATTCTAGGTGTTGTGTGTAGGTATGCATCTGAGATCATGTCGGTGATCGTCAGGGTGCTTAGTCCCGTTGGGTGGTACTCGAATATTGTCTGCGAGGAGCCATATGTAGATAGTATGCTGCCCGACCTTACCATCACGCTTACAACCACAGTGGGGTCTGGCGTCACGTCGGGCGACGTCTGTATGCTTGTCTCGACGACGCCGTTGGCATCTGCGTATACATCGTCATACCTGGCTATTGTTGTTGTTCCCTCCTTCTCGCATATCACCACGTTCTCGAAGGGCTTTAGGCCTGTTATCTTTATCCTGATCGTCACTCCGGGGTCTAGGAATACGCCTACCCCCCTGACCTCCCATATGATCTTTCCTGTCTCCTCAACTGGTGCTGCTGCGAAGTCTGGCACGATCTTTATGGTCCATGGGTATGGGCTTGATGATGGGTTCGGGGTTGGCTTGAAAGCCATTAGGCCTGTGGCCTCGTCTACAACCTTGAAGAGGTAGGTGCCGTAGGGGATCTCTGGGACTACTAATGTTACTACTGCGCCTCCCTTATCGTCTGTCGGTATTGATACTGGTAGCTGCTTGAATCCTACGTATACTGTTAGTGTGCTGGTTGCTGGGAAGTTGAATGCTATTATCTTGAGTGGGCTACCTACTGTTGTCTCTACTTCGCCGCGGTCTCCATAGTAGTCTGCTCCCGCTATTACTACTCCCTCGTCACCTGGTATTGCCGGGGTTGATGCCACCATTAGGAATGGGAATGTGAAGTATGACTCTGGCACTGCTCCATCTACTGGTAGTACTAGGTCTAGTGGTCCCTTCCTGTCCCATGGTATTGTGCTTTCTAGTGCAACTGTTATTGTAGCTGTGCCGTCTGGCCCTACAACTACTGCATCCTCATTCATTATGTCCAGGTATACTGTGTAGGGTGTTGCTACCACCCTGCTTATGATCCTTGCGTTTACATCATCTAGATGGAATCCTGCTGGGTAGCCGTGTAGCTCTATTGTGAATTCCTCGTCAACTACACCCTCGATCACGTAGGTGCTGGGGACTACTGTTGGAACCACGTAGATGAAGTTGATCGCGACGAAGCTGTAGACCTCAGTTCCTATTGCAGCCGAGGCTACGGCGATCAGTGCATGGACTCCCATGGCAGCCTCTGGTATGGTTACCTCTCCGCTGCCCTGGCCCTCCTCAAGGGTTATGCTGCCTAGTGGAGTGTCGAATGAGTCGAAGTATACTGCCGCTGTTGATGCTTCTGCCGGGAATCCTTCTAGGTAGATCTCGACAGGGTCGCTTGGGGAGGCCTTGGCCATGAGTGGTATGTTGAGGGTTAGTGTTCTTGGGTTGACCACTTGGCTGGCGTTGTATGTTGTGTCTCCTATGTATAGCCTTGGCACTGACCCTATGTCAACTACCTCGAACGGCTCCTCAATGAACTCCCTGGTCCTGTCCTGGTAGTCGGTCACCCTTAGGATGTATGGGGACTCTGCTGGGTTCAGGTTCTGCGTGGTCACCCAGTCTAGGAATAGTGGAGCGTTCTCGATCTTACCGTTGGCATCGCTGGTTAGTATTCCAAATGTGTCTCCTGCGTATCCTAGGATTCCTATGAATGTCCTCCAATAGTTAAGTCCTGTTACATCCTTTATCTGGTAGAACATCCTCTCCTCCGCGTAGAAGGCGTCTGTGTCGCTTGAGACGAAGAATATTACGTCCTGGCCTGGGACTACTGCTATGTTGTCTGGCTGTATGTATATGTTCTTCGTCCTGTCGGTTGCCATGGTTACTGGTGCTAGTGGTGCCAGCACTGGTAGTATCATGAGTAGCACTAGGATGAGTGATAGTGTTGCCTTTCCTATGCGACTTCTACTCATACATGCTTCACCCTAGATTCCAGGCTCGTCGTTTGTAATGTGGATTATCTAGGGGGTACTTAAGGATTTAACCCCCGGATCCGGGGTCTGGAACCGGGATTTTCCTGGGGAAAGCCTGGTTGGTTCATGGTTAGGGTGAGAGTATTACCAGGGATTCTCCTACTAGTATCCCCTGCACCCATTCTATCTCTGCAGCTATGTAGGTCCCCGGATCTACCTCTATTCTCGACCCGAACTTGTAGTCGTGGAGCTCTATCCTCTCCATCCTGGGAGTGGTCTTGTATAGCACTAGTAGTCCCCCGCTCAGGCTGCTTCCCCCCTCAATTATTACTATGCTTGTATTCCCGGTTACCGGGTCCCTGTGACCTGTTGATGCTACCACTAGTAGTTTATAGTTGCTGGTCTCCACTTGGAGGAGTACTGGTTTGGGTGGTATCGCTATCCCAGGCGTTGCTGACGCCCTGAATGTCACGTTGCTATCACTATTAATCCTTGCATAGTTTATGTAGGTCTCAAGCACCTTCGCTATTGAAGGGTATACTATGAGCCTTGCGCCCTGGAGCCTTGAAGGCACATAGCCCTCACTTATGACGCTCCTCTCCAGGACTCTGCCGTCGGGGGTGACTAGTTCCAGCAGTGTATTGTTTAGGGGTGAGAGCGTCCAGTAGAGCCTGGTTAGTAGTATATTGAGCCTGGTGTCTCCATGGGGTTCTGGGACTAGCTGCTTGTAGATCATGGGTCCCCCTACGGGCAGTGTTATGTTGTATATTGATCCTCCGTCTATGTATAGCACCCTACTTATATACATGGTTCCTCCTACTGATACTGTTAGGTCTACATATTCGTTTAATTCTGAAATATATAATGTTATGAACTTCTCGGCGTAGACGTTGCCGTTGATCGATACATTCCCCCTTGAGGCCTTGCCAGGGGTTGTCGACATGTTTATGGTCATCTCTGATGTTGAGGCCGCGTATTCGCTTGCCAGGAGCGGTGTGGTTAGCATTGCTGAGACTATGTTGTATGTGCTTGTAAACGCCTCTCCCTCAAGGTTTATGCTCGCCACTACCAGTGAAGGCTTATTGTATTCTAGTAGGAGACCAGCTATGCAGGTCTCGTTCCACACGTATGTGAAGGGGCTTATACTCATACTGACTCCCTGGGATAGGTCTACTGTGACTGCTTCTCCGCTCTTAAACCCGCCTGTGCCAGTAACCATTGACTGGACACCGTTTACAATTAACCTGAGCCTGCAGGTCCTCTTGTATACGCCCACATCTGCACCGATATCTATTGATGCGCCTACGCTGGCGCTAGTTATGGTTGAGTACTTGCCTCCGACAGCGTATAGGATCCTCCAGGAGCCGGGTAGCTCTAGGGAGTCTGGGCAGGTGTATACGCTGCCTCCAGTACTATTAATATAATAGAAGATATTGCCCCTGCTAGTAGTTACCGCTATCCTAACGGGGCTACAGTCATATGGGTCTAGTACTGGCTGTCCACGCCCATATATGTCGTTGGTTGCATTGACTAGGGTGTAGGACCCGTTCATGAACCCGACAACTATCTTATCGATATCTATATCCACGGTGGGGGATACGGAGACCATTAGCCTGCCTCCGCTGCTCCAGACAGCTATTCTGGGGGGCATTGATGCCTCTATAAGCCTCTCGGCAGACCCATCTACAACATGGTCTATATTCCTCCTGAACTTCTCCTGGACTATCAATACGGAGGCCAGTATCGATGATACTATAATCATTAGTATGAGGGCTCCGAGGACCTCGCTTAGCCCACGCCTCGGCCTAGGCATTCGCATCACCATTAGTATTAGGAGGATAGATTAAAGGGCGCCTGGCTGTTGTGGATCTATTATAATATCTTGTGGATGTAATCCTGCTAGCCGGGGTGCCTACGCCCTCCTTTCAGGTATAGCTTGTATATGATTATGATTATCAGTATTGCTAGGATTATGCTCGACACTTGTAGTATCCTCCCTACGCTTGTGAGCGGCTCTACGTCTTTTACGGCCCCAGTAGTACTAGTGGAGGTCGTCTCTGTGGTGCTTGTTGTGCCAGTCTTCGCGCTGTTTGTATCAGTGCTTGTAGTAGTCCCGGTGTAAAGTGGTTTCGCATTTATACTCATCTTTAGGTAGTCGTCTACAATGATCCTTTTATCGAGTGTAACATAGACTATGTAGGGGCCATGCCTGTACAAGTCGATTAGGGGCGCATCAACATACTTGAGAACCTCTATACCATCCCCGGACTCGTTGTATCTTGCAAGCATAGTCTGGTTACCTATTGTAAGGCTGAATATGACATGGCTTGCATCCCTGTATAGCGCCGTTACTACACCCCTAACACTGAGGACCTCCTCTAACCCGTTCCCGGCTAGGACTGCTATGGTTGAAATGTCATCCCTGAGTAGTGCCAACATCAACCCCTCCTCCTCTACGTCCAGCACCACCCCACTGAGCCTTACAGCGCTTGCCAGTGTAGAGCCCTCTATACCATATATTATGGACTCGTTCCCCGACACCTGCACTATATAGGTGCTATTAGCCCCATCCACAATGAATAGCGATGTATAGTTGCCGAGGCTGTATATGCTTGAGACCTCGTCGGTGCCTGGGTCTGCTAGTAGGAGGTCCTCGCCTGATATGATTAGTATCTTATCAGAGACTATGTTGGCAGTCGTTATATTGAGACTGGTCACGTCGACCGCCTTGACAGCGGTCTTGACTACACCCCCCTCCCCAACCCTATAATACTGTATAACGAGGAGTCTAGATACAATAAGGTCCATGAGAAGTAGCACCTCTACCTCATCCTCATAGTCTACGTCGAGAACCCTTACCGTGGCCCCTTTAAGCGGTTCCATGTATGTCTGCATCTTCTTTGATGTCATGTTGTATAGAGTTATATCCAGCTCTCCCCCAGCATATGTAGCTATTATGATAACCCCCTTAGATATTGTATAGGAGCCGTTGCCTATCGAGGCTTCATATACCGGTCCATCCTCTAGGCCACTTGCTGGTATCCACTGCACTAGGGCTAGGGCCATGACCAGTATCACTATGGCTGGTGTGGCTATCCTCTTCAGATCCATCAACCCTCCCTGTTATCCCCGTCTGGGAATGCGTGGGCGCCAAAAATAATATTATTATGATAAGTTCTGTGGGGCCACGGATGGCTGGGGGATTGATGTTTATGCCCTGTTGCTCCTCCTTATCGCATCCTCTAACAGTATCCTCTTCTCTATGCTAGCCACCGTCCTCCTAACCCTTATTACAGCGTCTGGATTCACGCTGATAGAGTCTATCCCTTTCCTAACCAGGAATTCCACGATCTCCGGGTAGACGCTGGGTGCTTGGCCGCATATGCTGGCTGTTATCCCGTTCCTGTGCGCGGCGTCTATGATCATCTCCATCGCCCTCAACACCGCCGGGTCCCTCTCGTCGAAGTATCCCATCCTTGCTAGGAGGCCGCTGTCCCTATCAGCTCCTAGTACTAGCTGTGTTAGGTCGTTGCTGCCTATGCTGAATCCGTCTATTAGTTTTGCGAACTCGTCTGCCAGGAATACTGTGCTTGGGACTTCAACCATTATCCATACCTTGAAGTCCTTCCCCCTATAGAGTCCCTCATCCTCCATGATCCTTATAGCCCTTTCAAGCTCCCATACGGTCCTCACGAAGGGGAACATCACCCACACGTTCTTCAGGTTCCACTCGTCCCTAACCTTCTTTATGGCCCTGACCTCCAGCCTGAAGGCTGGCTCATACTTGGGGGATATGTATCTAGATACTCCCCTCCACCCGATCATCGGGTTCCTCTCATCAACCTCATACTTCTCGCCTCCCTTAAGCCCCCTGTACTCGTTGGTCTTGAAGTCGCTGAACCTTACTACTACGGGCCTTGGGTATATGGCGCTTGCAACCCTCGCTATTCCTTCAGCTAGTTTATCGACGAAGAACACGCCTCTGCCCTGGTCGATCAGGTATAATGGGTGGTATCCTATCCAGCTTGATATTATGAACTCGATCCTCATTAGCCCTATACCGTCGAATGGAAGATCCTTATACCTGTCAATCTCCTCCGGTTGGCCTAGGTTCATATAGACCTTCGTCGCCGTTACCGGGTACACATTAACCAGTATCTCAGCCGGGACGCCCACGCCGACCTCAGGCTTCTCAACCTTCTCCTCCCTAGCCAGCTCCCCGTAGTAGACTACGCCGCGCGACCCGTCGACGGTGACAAGCATCCCGTCCTTGAGCTTCTTGGTGGCCTCACCAGTCCCGACAACTGCAGGTATCCCCAGCTCCCTTGCAACTATGGCTGCATGGGCCGTCATGCCACCCTCATCCGTTACTATTGCTGATGCGATCTTCATGTATGGCACCCAGTCCGGGTCGGTCATTGTGGTTACCAGCACATCACCCTTCTCCATCTTATTCCTGGCCTCCTCTACGCTGAGGGCTATCTTAACCCTACCAGTAGCCACTCCAGGGCTTGCCGGTACACCCCTGACGAGGACCTCTCCAACCTTCTCCTCCTCTACAACCTCTTCCTTAGCCTCCTCCCTCCTACTCCAGACAGTCTCGGGCCTTGCCTGTACAAGGAATATGTTGCTCCCCGGCGGCATGTCGGCGTCTATGGCCCACTCTATATCCATAGGCCTATTGAATACCTCCTCGACCCTTACTGCAAGCTTCCCCAGGCTCCTCACCTCCTCGTCGTTGAGGGAGGGTTTTGAGGCGGTTATCCCGTGCTTTTCTATGAGCTCTGCAACACCTGGATACCTCTTCCTTACATTATCTAGGTCCTCCGGGTCCTCTGGGAGCTCTACCTCAACGTTCCTCTTAAGCACACTGTCATAGAATAGGGCCTTCTCCTTCACTGAGATCCTCTTCTCTATAACATCCAGTGTGGACTTGTCTAGGATGTATGTGTCGGGCGTGACCTTTCCACCGACTATATACTCCCCCAGGCCCCATATGGACTCGATTACAACCTTATCCCTCTCACCGGTTACCGGGTGGAGGGTAAACATGACTCCACTACTCCTACTATTCACCATCTTCTGCACTATCACCGCCATATACGCCGTCTCGTGGTCTATATTCAGCGAGTCCCTATAGCTAAGGGCTCTTGCGGTCCAGAGGCTTGCCCACGCCTTCTTAACATGCTCCACAACAGAGTCCTCACCCTCAATGTTTAGATACGTCTCTTGCTGGCCTGCGAAGCTCGCCTCAGGCAGGTCCTCCAGGGTTGCGCTACTTCTGACAGCCACCCTGGGGCTGTGGATCCCTATCTCCTCGCCCAGCCTCCTGTAGGCCTCGATGATCATGTTCTTTATCCGTGATGGCATGGGGGTCCTTATGAACTTGCTCCTGATGAGCTCGCTGGCCTTCTCATACTCCTCCGGCTTCCCGCTCACAATCACCTCCTCGATCACATGTTTTATGTAGCCCGCGATCCCCGTCTCGAATATGAACTGCTTGTATGCCTCGCTCGTTACAACGAATCCCGGTGGAACGGGGATCCCGTTGCTCACCATAACCCCTAGCCCGGCAGCCTTTCCCCCGACGAGGGTCTTATCGTGGTTGGGGATCTCGTCTAGCCAGATAATTATTGGGGCTTGGGACACGCTCTTTCCCCCAGTTTATACGGGTTAAGCTCCTGCTTAATTATTCTATTGTTCCCATATACATATTTATTTAGAAATTATTTTTAACCTAATATTTCTTTAATCCTTTCCTCCTCACTGATGCCTGCCTCGACCCTCTCGCCCGTAATGGTATCATATATTGTCAGCGTCCCCTTCCCAGCCTCACTCTCCCCTATATATATTAGGTACCTTATCCCAAGCCTCTGCGCCTTCCTCCTCTGGACCCTAGGGCTAGTCCTCCCCAGGTCTATCCTTGTATTGACTCCAAGCCTCCTCAGGGTAGACGCCACTTTCCAGGCGTATCTATAATGGTCCCTGCTCAATACTATTATTGACGCCATGGTAACCGTCTTCTTGTCAAGCTTGTATATTCCGAGCTCTAGGCCAGCATCTATGATCCTCTCAATCCCTATGCTAGCCCCCGTCGCTGGTATTCCCTTCTTGGTGAATAGCCCGATTAGGTTGTCATACCTGCCGCCCCCGGCGACGCTCCCGATCCTTGGCTCGTCTAGGACCACTTCTAGTATTGGGCCTGTATAGTAGTCTAGCCCCCTCACCAGGCTCATGTCAACCTCTACACTGCTAGGGTCTTCCACAAGCTCTATCACACCCCTCAGATGGCCTATGGCCTCTGCGACTCTTTTATTAGATCCATACCGGGACTCTATCATGTCGAGGACCTCGCCGGGCTCTCCCTCTATGCTTATAATATTCATTATCTTCTCTATCAACCCCTCCCCAAGGCCTAGCTTCTCCAGCTCCCTCCTCACACCCTCGACTCCGATCTTGTCTAGCTTGTCTATGGCCCTGTAGACGTTCAGCACCGGGCCTCTGATGCCGAGCTCCTCCTCGAAGACTCCTGAGAGGAGCCTCCTGTCATTAAGCCTAACCCTGAACCCCCTCTTGAATCCTAGCTCTTTCAACGCGTCGACGACCAGGTTCACTATCTCGGCGTCCGCCTCTGGGTATGGGGATCCTACTATATCCGCGTCGCACTGGTAGAACTCCCTATACCTCCCCTTCTGGGGCTCCTCGTGCCTCCATACGGGCCCTATATGGTACCTCTTGAATGGTAGGGGCATGTCCCTGTGGAGTGCTATGAACCTTGCCATAGGCACGGTCAGGTCATACCTGAGTGCATACTCCCTCCCGCTCCACTTGTCGGTGAACCTCCATATGAGCCTAGACTCCGCCTCCTCCCCATACTTCCCAGCGAGTGTCTCCCAGTATTCTAGTGCTGGTGTGTCTATAGGATCGAACCCATACCTCTGGAACACCCTCTCCAGCCTTGAGATGAGGTCCTTCCTAAGGATCATGATGTCTGGTGGGAAGTCCCTGAATCCCCTGGGAGGCCTAGGCTCCATTATCCCCTTCCCCACTCTTCTCTATAATAGCCTCTAGGAGTAGAGAGTACACGTCCATCCCCAGCCTGAAGGTTGCATATATCCTCTCTTCAAGCGTGAGGTCCTCGCAGGAGTCGTGCCAGATGTGTTGGATCATCTCGCTTATCTTAGCCCTTGAAAGCGCCTCCTCGATCACCCTACTTATCTTCTCCTTAGCCTCACCACTGATCCCGAGGGCCTCATAAATCTCCTCCCTGCTATGGTCTAGCTTACCCGGGTCTATACAGCAGCTACCCAACACGGTGCACCCTTTCCTACCACTATCGCTTCATGCTGGTTTACCGGAGTTATAAAGGGGCTTGGACCTCAATTACCTGCTCCTGTATTCTAGGGGTCCTAGCCCTGGTTGGGTGTGCCTCGACTAGCCTGATCCTCCTGCACCCCTCCAGGTATCCCGGTGACGGGGCCTTAACGGGGCCCCCTGGACAGTCTGCCTCATACCACCTCAACGTCCCGTCCCCCGTCTCCACTTCATGCCACGCCCTATCCAGCGATGCCGCCCTCCTCATCCTATTCCTAGTCTGTATAGAGTCCTTGAATGATGCTGGGCAGAAGTGGACGGGTATACCTGTATTCTCCCTAGCCCACTCCAGGACCTCTAGTGCAGCCTCATATGAGCCCTCCACCGTGAATGGCCTCCTCCTACTCTCCCTGCACCCCCTGGCCAGCAATGCAGGGGCGTTGGGCTCTGCGAACTCCATCTCGTTTAGGTTGACGAAGTGGGCCCCACTGGTCCACGCCTTATATATAACCCTCTTAGCCCACTCGACCAGTCTTGGGGATATCGGTATCTCTACGCCAACATCCATGGATGTATGCCTGACTGCATCCCTTATCCTATCCTCGAACTCCTCCTGTGTTGGGTGGAATCTTATCTCATCAAGCCCAGCCCTATCCAGCCCCTTCAGCGCCTCTATCGTTGCGTATCTACCACTTGTGTAGAGGTGTATATGGAACCCCGGGCCCATAGCGTCTTTCAGCATCCTTATGAGGCTTGTCACCCTGGGGTAGGCGATCAATGGGTCTCCACCAGTTATACTAGCCCCCCGGGCCCCCGTCCTGAGGACCTCTGTGAGGACCTCCTCCAGCGTGTGGACCCTCTCCTCGTTGACATAGAACACGTCATGCCCAAGCCTATCCCTGCTGACCGGGCAGTAGTAGCATGAGTCGTCGCATACGCCGGTAACGAATATGACTGCCTTAACCCCGGCATAGCATAGCATACAGCCGCTGGCTATGCTGCTGGATGTGTACAGCCCCTTATCGCTTGTCCCTACCAGTCTCAGCATTAGCTACACTCCCATTACCGCGGTTGCCCCGTATAGTTTAATATATAATGTTTATATCGCCTAGAGAAGTATTGGATTCTAGGGCTAGAGGACTGGTCGCAGTGGAGGCAATGATCGAGGCTAGGAAGATCCAGAAGCTCGGCAGTAGCTCGCTGATCGTCACACTGCCTAGGAACTGGATCAAGCGTAACGACGTGAAGCAGGGCGACATAGTCTATATCATAGATGAGGGCAAGTCGGTGAGGATCATACCGGCCTCAAGCAAGCCAACGTCAAACAGTATAGTCATGGACCTGTCGAGGCTAAAGGACCCGAGGCTGTCAGCCATGACTGTTAGCTGCATATACACGCTAGGCTATGACGAGGTTGAGCTGCTCCTCTCAAGGGACCTGGATATATTGACGACGCTAAGCCACATACGCTCCAGTGCGAGCAGGCTCCTGGGCCTGGATGTGGCTGGCCATGAAGGGTCCCGGGTGAGGCTCAGAGTAGTGATAGACCAGACCAGGCTAGACCTTAAGACTACTATAAAGAGCATGGCCAATACCATAGCTCTTGCAGTTGAGGTCCTTGAGAGGGCAGCTAGGAATATTGACCCGAAGCCGAAGATCCTTGAGGACGCGTCATATATACGCAATGAGGTCTTCAAGAACCAGCACCTGATTATAAGGCTAATGATAACCAACGGGCACATGATCTCAGATAACGGGGAGCACGCCCACGGGCTCCTCATAGGGACTAGCCTGCTAGCCATAATAGGGGAAATCATCCTAGATGGTATCTACAAGATCGTTAAGAACAACTTCCGCGTGTCAAAGGAGACCATCATGTATATAGAGAGACTGAAGAAGCTGGTCCCCATAGCCGGGTTTACGCTATCAACACCGAGCATAAAGCGTGGGAAGGAGATCCTCTACAACATAGTAAAGACTAGGGAGGAGATAAGCCAGAGGATCTCTGAGGAGGGGCTGGGGAGAGGAGATGTAATACTCCTAACAAAGATAGACGACTCCCTGAAAACCCTCCAGATAATAGTATATACAAGCTTCTGCGCAGCCACCTCAAACCTGATACTATCAAAGTAATGGTGCAGGCATTGTGCAAGAAGCCTCTGGACGCCAGGCTCCACATAAGAATGCCCGGCGGCTCCATATTGAAGCCCCCTGTAAGGGTCTATATCCACATGAAGGGCTGCATGGGGGCCAGGCACAGCCACCTGGATATAGAGTTCCCTGAGGGCCTACCAGAGGTCCTCATAGATCTGCTCCACGTCCGGGGTGTGACGGCGAGATGCATTATGAGCGATGCATTGAGGGTCCTTCTACCCATGGATATCGTCCTAGAGGTATTGCTTAGAGGATTAGACCTTGACATGAGGAGGTGGAGATGTTATTTATTCAAGAAAAATGGTAGTGAGATTTACCTTTCACTGTAGCCAGGGGAGCCTACCCCACTCCTAGGGCTTGAAGAGCTGTGGGCTCCCGTTAACGGCCTTATCAAACCTGGCTGCAACGTCGTCCCAGTTTACCACGTTCCACCAGTTCTCCACGTAGCTCCCCCTATCATTCTTGTACTGCAGGTAGTATGCGTGCTCCCAGACGTCTATAACGAGGATCGGCACAAGGCCAGCCGTCATTAGGACGTTGTGCTTCTCTATCTGGCCTATCCTGAGCTCTCCTGTCAGCGGGTCGACTGCCAGGTATGCCCATCCAACGCCCTCAACCTGCTTGGCTGCGGCGGAGAATAGCTTCTTGAATGGCTCGAAGCCGCCGAACTGCTTCTCGATAGCGTCTGCCAGGCTCCCCCCAGGGGTCCCCCCGCCCTTGCCCTCGGGGGCCATGTTGGGCCAGAATATTGAGTGCATTATGTGTCCTCCATAGTTGAAGGAGAAGTCCCTTAATACCGCTTTAACATCTATCTCTGCCTCGCCCTTGAGGTGTTTCTCAAGCTTCTCTAGAGCAGCGTTTGCACCCTTAACGTATGCATTATGGTGCTTCTGGTGGTGCAGCCTCATTATCTCCTCTATAATGTATGGCTCCAGGGCGTTGTAAGAGTATGGGAGGGGTGGCAGCTCATACCTTGTAAACCCTACCATCCTACTACACCTCACAGTATTCTATGGTGTGGAGTGCTTCTAAAAGGCTTTTTTCTCAGTGTATATATCGGTGCATGAATGTGATACAGCGTGTTCTACACCTTAGATTATTAACACTACAGAGGACCTTCTACACCAGGTGGTGCCACGCTAATGGGTAAAAACGGTGGGGGACTGATACTAGCACTAGCTATACTGGCAGGCATGATGCTACCAAAGATCGCATTCGGCCAGAACAACCCTGCTCCAGG
>JALWGG010000185.1 GCA_027013765.1 Acidilobaceae archaeon | reverse complement strand
ACATTATGCCCAGGTCCTTCCCAATCCATGGCATTCACACGGTCATCCATTCTTGTCACCAAAAGAGGTATCCACCTAATACTTTATAAAAATCCTATGTTTGTATCCTAGATCCTCAATATAATCTTCTTTAACTCTCTTCTGAATCCAGACAGGAGAGTCACTTTAATAATGCTTGATAACTTGGGCTCCTTCCTTACGGTACTTAGGACTTTTGAAACGCACTTTCTATTAGAGCATATGATAATCATGCTGTCGCAATACTCCGAAAACCTGATGTACTTGCCTAGGCTGATGTTGGAGCCAGTCTCTATCTCTACACATATGTTGCCGCTCTCCCTAAGGACGACTATGTCTGGTCCACGCTCTAGAGTGATATAGTTGTACCCTTCTTGATCCAATAACTTCTTCACCTTGTCTAATAAGAACTGGTGTGCGGCTCCTGGATTCGAGCCTTTAACCTGTAGTAGCTTAACAGGCCTTCCACTACCCGTATTTACTGAGACGACCTCCACGAACCCTCCCTCCACAGCCCTGTGGACTAGTTTAAAGTACTCCTTACCAGACATGCCTAATAGGGATCTTCGATCCCTCTGGGATAAGAAGGGATACCTTAATATACTATTAATTAATTTTATGAGTCCATCATCACTATGTATGCTCAATCTGTCAATGTTGAGTTTGAAGGGGCCCCTAGCGCTGCTAGGCTTCACTAGCACCTCGCCGACGTTGAGTGACTGGATCTCGCTGGCAAGGTCTGCATCACCCAGCATGCCTGCAGAATACTTTGCATCCTCAAAATTGTCAACCCTAAACACCGCAGTATTCCCCGGGATCCTTAGAACACTAGGATCCAATAGCCTAGGGGAGTGGGCGACGATAACCATCCCCACCCCCTTACGGCGTAGATGCATCATATGCGAGACAGGACTCAGGAATCCCACCTCCCCACACCCTGCCGGAGATAACACCTCCTCGGCCTCCTCAACGACCAGTAGATGCCTCAATACACTGCTCCCCCTCGTTCTAACGGCTTCATGATAGAATAGCCCGATGATCAGTCTTGAGAGGAACCGGGCCTCTATTGGGGAGACCTTTGAAAGCCATGAAAGGTCTATGATGAGCCGCCTACCCATTAGTGGCCTAAGAGTATCTCCACCCCCGAACACACTACTGACTGCCCCCCTAAATATGGGGGTCAGCCTCGATCTCAAGGCATAGGCCGTATGCCTACCCTGGGGATATTCGCTCGACTTAGCCATTAGTATTTCTAGGAACCTGCTAGGGCTGCTGCCAAGCCTTACTGCATCCTCTATCGAGTCCCTAAGCAGACTCTCCATCTGTGGCGTCACATCCCATCCATTATCCTTCATTATATTAAGCATTATGCTGAAGAGCATGCTAGAGTATACTACCGGGTCAACATGTTTATTATTAAAAAGATTTATCTTCAACGGGGTCCTGCTTCCTAGAACCACTCCTCCAGTCAGCCCTGCTATATCCTCATACTCGCCCTCCCAGTCTAGGACAGTATAGTTTACACCCATCCTAGAAGTCTCTACAAGGAGCCGCTTCACCATAGAGGTCTTACCACTACCCACAACGCCAAGTATAACCATGTGCTTCATCAGATCCCTAGCAAGGATACCTCTCTTGGACCCGTCCGGCGACTTACCCAGATAGATATCCCACTTATAATCAGGCTCTGTCAATAGAATGGGGGCCAGGTAGGAGCCGCAGTGGGTGCAATACCCTGTCTCGGTGGTGGTTAAACGCTTACAGGTAGGGCATACAACTAGTGTTGCTGGCCTCTCTGCACCAATCTCCAACCGCCTTCACCCAAAGCACCCCTACACTGATTCTAGGTCCAACGATCTTCCCCAATAGGCAAGATCCCGGGGAAAAGAAGAGGGAGTTCAGGGAAGCAATGGAAAGGCTGAAGCAGGAGATATGGAGGAACCCGGAAAGGTACCACAGGGCCCTCGACGAGCTGGTATACACCACAGGGCTGAACCCCAAGGACGCGGTGAAGAGCCTCATAGGAGCAATAGACGACCTAACCAAGATATACACGGGGGAGAAAACCCCCAGAAGGGTGGGCATAGAGAGGGACGCAACCCAGATCATACACCTCATAAAAGACCTCCAAGACAAGGGCAGCTACACGGACACCCACGAGATAGCAGACAAGATAGCAAACATCATAGAATCCCACATACAAGACTCCCTCCTCAAAAAAGCCTACAAGGAAGCAATAATGCACTACACCCAGACCCACCACCAACCGCCGAGGGACGAGAGGTACCTGGACGCGGTGATCGAGAAGGAGAGGGAGCTGGAAGAAAAGCTCAGGAACGTAGAGCACGAGGGCAGAAAGCTAACAGACATAGAAGTAAGGAGGATAGGAAACCTCTACAGGATCCTAATGCTACTAACACCACACCCAACCCTGGAGGAGACGAAGCGCTTCTACGGAAGAATAGCACACAGGCTCAAGATAAGGGTCGGAAGCGAGGAGTTCCTCCCAACCCACGGGCCAGTAACAGAGGACATGGCAACGAGCTTCGCAGCCATAAGGAAGGCACCACCCCACGAGAAGGAAGAGATAGTAAAGAGGGAGATAGCAAGGTTCGAACCCCTGCTAAGCACAGCACCACACATAAAGGAGAAGGTACTATCCATACTCGCCACAACCCACGGCCCAGAAGTGCCGATGGAGAAGCACAACAGCTTCATAAGGCATCTAGAGAGGACCCAGATAAGGAGGCCAATAGAATAAACAAGGAGGCGCTAAGCCTCATCGCTTCCATTACCCTTGTCGCCCATCACACCCACCTCCAAACATATTATTGCACGAGGAGGTATAAAAGGGATAGCCCCAGCATATAAACACCCACCAACATTATTCTATTCATGGGGGAGGCGGTGGCAACCAGGAGGATAACCGTGGAGGTTGAGGTGCCTGAGGGGCTTGAGGGGCTTGGGGAGGAGGAGCTGGCTAGGATTGCCCGGTCCGCCCTTGAGAGGAGGCTGCTCATCCTCAAG
>JALWGG010000184.1 GCA_027013765.1 Acidilobaceae archaeon | reverse complement strand
AATCAAGAGCCCACCCCCCAAACCATTCCATTGAGATAATCAATGTTATACATGTCATTTTATTAGTCTTACCTCTTATGGGTTCAAGACGGGATGAGGAGGCCGACATAGTGTGACCGGTGAACGGGGGTCAATGGACTGACCGCGGTGGGGGTGCTGGTGTTGAAGGTCAAGGTTAGTAGGGTAACCCTGCATAGGCACGCGTCGGCTCTAGACGGGCTTGTAGACTATATAGCAGTCCCTGCTGGTAGTGGGGGTTTGAAGCTGGGGGTTGCCAGGGATATACTTTCAAGCATTAAAAAATCCGCCCCCGTATTGTCGGTGTACAAGAGCAGTTTTACGTGGGTGGTGGATGCCGCTAGGAAGAGCGATATCCCACTTATAGAATACGTCATGCCAGTCCCATCCATTAGCGCTGGGATACTGGCGGAGATGTTGTCACAGTATGGGGTCCGGCTTGGAACTGTTCTTGAATGGGATCATGGATGGAGGCCCGAGGACCCCTGTGCATATGCTAGGTCACTTAACTCGATCGCGTCAAACATAGAATACATATTGATCCGGGGGATCGAGCAGGGCAACCCGCCTCTAGCAGAGGTTGAGAGAGTGTCTAGGTGTAGTAGTTTATTGGGGGTGAGCATAAGCCCTGAGGGGGAGCTTGCATGTAGAATACTAGGAAGCGGGGTAGGCCTCCTAGACTTTGATATAGGTGGTTCAAGCGAGGATGCCCTAGCCCGTATACGGGATACCATATCTGTATCCAGAGAGTGTAGCAGGAGTCCCGGTGGAGCGGGTAATGGCGTGCGGGGTAGAAAACCTGGAGTATGATAGTGGCTTGCTTGAGGACCTCAACTCCATTATACCGAGTCCATGTAGGCTTGTAAGGAGGCTCCAGAAGCCCCCCGACAGGCTATACATTAGAGTTAACACGCTGAAGACCGGGGTCCAGGAGTATATTGATGCTGCTAGGGATAGGGGATACAGGCTGCACCGGGACGATGTGATACCTGAAGCTGTTTGGGCCCCAGTCCATGGACCCTACCATATAGATGATAGGTACAGGAAGGTCGTCGCCGATAAGAGGGCGGCAGAGGCCGTCATGATGGGTAGCAACCTATACGCGCCAGGCATCCTATACGCCGACAACGTCTCCAAGGGTGATAGGGTGACTATAGTGGACCCGAATGGAACACCAGTCGCGGAGGGTATAGCCTTAATGTCGTGGGAGGAGGTTAAGTTGAAGGGCAGGGGGAAAGCGGTTGAAGTCACCAAGAGCATATACAAGTCGATACGCGTATCAGAGCTCCCAGGCTATGAAGATGGCCTAATATACGGGCAGAGCTGGCCCTCCATGCACGTAGCCCGGATCCTAGACCCAGGGCCGAGGGAATTGATCGTTGATATGAACGCTGCCCCAGGAGGAAAGGTCAGCCACATAGCGCAACTGGCACCGGGTTCAAGGATAATAGCGGTCGATAGGGAGAGTAAGGTAGGCAGGCTTAGAGCCACGCTAAACAGGCTCGGGATCAGGAATGTGGAAGTCGTGCCAGGAGACTCCCGCAGCCTCACTAGGATTATGCCGGGCCTGGAGGGTAGGGTTGATGCAGTCATAATAGACCCTCCCTGCACCAACCTGGGGGTTATCCCGAAGATAAGGGATAGGAAGACCCTCAAAGACGCCTTGACGCTTTCGAGGTATCAGAGGGGCTTTATACGTGAGGCCTACAGGCTCTTAAGGAGGGGCGGGAGGCTCGTCTACTCTACATGTACCTTGACGACTGTGGAGAACGAGTTAAATGTGAAATACGCGCTGGACCTGGGATTCGAGCTTATCCAGCCACCCTCATGGGTTTCGAGTGAGGTTAAGTCGGGTTACGGCCTCAGGTTCTATCCCCACGTGCATGGCGTTCCCGGGTTCTTCATCTCTATCCTGATGAAGACCTAGAAAGATCCCTGGTCACTAGCTCTTCGAGGACGCGTAGCTCGTCTATGGAGTCCGTGTTAACAGGGTACAGGTCGAGCGTTATAGGGGTTATCGTTATATTACGCATAACCTTCAACTCATACACATCCGTGCCGGGCTCTGGATCTACTATCCTACCATAGAGCCAGTAGTACCTTCTCCCGTGGGGGTCTACATTCACCTCCACGCGCTGCTCATACTTGATCTTGGCAGGCCTCGCTATGACTGCCCTCGTCCCAGGGCCTATTCTTCTAGGGTAGTTGACTGAGACCAGGTCTATGCCCTCCGGCAGCCCCCGGGACAGGATGTGGGATGTGATGAGCCTAGTAATCCTTGTAAGGTAGGCCGCATAGACTGGGTCGCCCAGCTCATCCGGCTCCTGGACGTCGGCGCTGAATGCAACCGCTGGTATACCCATTAGTGCCGCCTGTGCAGCAGCCCCGATGGTTCCGCTGGATAGGATTACCTGGATGCTAGTATTGTCACCTATATTGATCCCGGAGACTACTATGTCTATCTTCTCCCTGATCTGGTTTAGTGCCAGGTATACAATATCGCTTGGGGTTCCATTTGTTGTGTATATATCTAGACCCCAATACTCTATCCTCTCAAGCCTCAACGGCTTATGGAGCGTTATTCCCAGGCCGCTCGCGCTCTTTGGGGTTTCAGGGGCTACTATGACAACGTCCCCCAGCCTCTCCACTGCGTCATATAGTATCTTCAACCCGATACTGTATACCCCGTCATCGTTCGTCACTAGTATGCTGCTCGCCACCCCTACTCACACCCTTATATCTTAACGGTACAATACCTATACCGATACTCCTTAAAACCCTTCTAAGAGCATAGTCATCCGTCGCTACAAGCACCCTGCAGCCAGCCTCCTTGAATCTTATTGAGAGGGCCAGAACCTTGATATCGGTACTGCTCAACCTAGAGGCCAGCCTCCCCCTCTTGGCGGCCTTCTCAGCCGCAACCTGGTACTTGTCTCCCGGATCCAAGATTATCAGTCTGCCTAGTGCAAGCACCTCCTCTAGCAGGCGCCTGCTCTCCCGGTCTCTGACCTCCTCCACGACCTCGGGCACGGTATACATTATAC
>JALWGG010000183.1 GCA_027013765.1 Acidilobaceae archaeon | reverse complement strand
GTAGTATTCACAAGGTACAGGTGCAAGACCAGCCAGAAGAAGCTGATAAGGAAGAGGATGCAGGAGATAATAGAGAATAGGGCCAGGAACAGCACGCTGGACGAGCTCATACAGGCAATGGTATTCAGCGACCAGGAGGGCAGCCTGGCCCTTGAGATCGACGAGGCGGCTAGGAAGATATATGCAGTAAGGAAGGTTGAGATTGCGAAGTCCAAGCTCCTCTGGGTCCCGGGCCCCGAGGGGCCTCAGAAGGCGGTGGTCATATCTCCCCTACAGCTTAGGGCAAGGTGAGTAGGGCCTGGGACCCTGTATACTCGTTAAGACGGGTATCGGTGTGGAGGATATAGTTGCTTCTAGGATACAGGAGGTCCTCCCCTGGGTAAAGGCTACACCCCGGCCCCGCGGGTTTAAGGGGCTGGTACTCGTTGAGGGGTGTAGGGGTGGGGAGGATAAACTCATAGAGGAGCGGGTCGTCGAGGCGGACAAGGTCCTCCCGGTCCATGGAGTGGCTAGGGCGGACCTAGGGGAGATAGCTAGTAAGGCAGCGTCTATAGCGGCTGGCATGATCAGTGGTGGGGAGTGCTTCGCTGTAAGGACTGTCAGGAGGGGTAGGCACGGGTTCACTAGTATAGATGTGAACGTTGCCGCTGGAGAGGCTATTAGGAGGGCAACCGGTGCATGCGTCAACCTAGACAACCCCGACAAGGTTGTAGGCATAGAGATTATACAGGACCAGGCCCTCATAACAGTATACCCCGGCAGTATGGTGTGGAGGAAGAAGGGGCCGGGCAAGGCCCCACTATACAAGCTCTTCAAGAGGATATCCGTAGTGCAGATGCCCTATCTGGGCCCCCTGGACGCATGCTACAATATGGGGGTTAGGATAGGGAGGGAGGTCCAGAACTTCGAGGTCGGGGAGCTAGTTATAGCACCCTCGGGGATCATAGAGGGGGACCAGCTCCTAAGATTCCTCCAGGGCGTCTTCGAGGGTATAGAGTCAAGGTATAGGGTCCAGGAGAAGAGCTATAGCAGGAGGCCCCACAGGGTCCCGGTAAGGCTCCAGGACCTCCACCAGCTTGTTAGGGCTAGGAGGAGGGAGGTCCTCATAGTGTTTGAGCCTGAGGGCGAGCCCGTATCCAGGCTGTCTGAGGACCTCTGGAGGCTCTTCAAGACCGGGAGGAGGATTAACCTGTTATTCGGTAGCAGGGAGGGCATACCGCCCGGCGTCTACAGGTTCGCCGACCTCGTGGTGGACCTGGCGCCGGGGATAACGTTGTCTACCGAGTATGCGGCCTCATCTGCCCTAATAGCCATAGCCACGCTCCTCCATGACAGGCTTCTCGGGGAGGATATTGACTAGCCTATATAAACTCCTAGTATATATATGCATATTCTAATTGGTGCATTATGGTGGATAGGAATATAGAAGCAATGAAGAACGCCATGGCCGGTAGCATAGCTGCTGCAATAATAATCCAGGCCATACTGACTGTAGTGATTGCTAGGGGCGTGGATAGCCTCTACACCCCATACATACTCCCCGGGCTAGCAATACTCCTGGCCATAGCTGGATACGTGTATCGGAACCTTCTGGCATCTACAATACACTCAAGAAGCACTGTGAGGGTAATGGGCCTGCTGGGGGCCCTCATAGCTGGTGTAGGCGTTCTGGTAGGCCTCCTATGGAGCCCCACCGCCGGGGCCGTGCTAATAGTTGTTGCATACTACGGCGAGCTCGTGCTCGGTGTAAGACTTAGGAGGGACCTTGAGGAGGTGGGGGCCGCTGGCGTTAGAGAGTTCATATATGGCATGCTCATATTCATACTATCACTACCACTGGCACTCCTTGATAACAGGCTCGCGCTCATCCCATTCGCCGGGAACCTTTTGAAGACCTATGGCCTCATCCATGTGTACTCGTCCCTGTCTAGGAGAGCATGATCCTCACATCATCAGCCCTAGCCTCGACCGAGAACGATACTATATACCCGTGGTGGCCCGACAAGTCTATGGTATTCCACCCCTCCTCAAGGGTATACGTGTCGGCCTCAGCCGATCCCGGTGGGTCTCCGATCATGTAGGAATACACGGTGAGCCTGCCACCGCCCCTAGACTTGACCCTGATAATGGGCCTCCTATACCCCCTCAAGGGGACCCCGCCGAAGGTCCTCGCCCCGGCGTAGGACTCCCTAGGAGGCCTTATCGTTACTGGGGGTGGATTGCTGGTGAGGATACTGTCTAAGCTGAGTACATTCAGGCTCCTAACACCCGCGTCTAGCCTAGTAACGTCATACCGCTCAAGGTTTGGAGCGGTGCTTGAGCCTATGAGGACCTCCCCGCCCACCACCTCTATGCTAGTCACCCTAGCACCCATTGACCCAACGATCCTGGGAGTGGGCCCGTCGAAGTATACTAGTAGGCTGGGGGCCACGAGGTCCCTGGACCTCCTCTGTAAGTCACTAACCATCTCATCACTGCCGACAACGGTGGAGTGGGTCATCATATTCCACGCGGTCAATGGGGCCCCGGAGACGATTACGGTATTCACCCTCAGTGGGCCGTAGTGTGAGGGGTAGAAGTCGAGTAGCCTGTAGAAGGTGAGGTCCTCGCCACTAAGCGGGTCGCCATAGACTAGCCCACCCCTAACCATCACGGCCAGCCTGGTGTATACTGAGGAGACGCTTCCTGCACGGGGCTTATCCACGCCGTGGCCGTCGGGGCTTGGAGCGGTATCCGGGTTGAACATTGCTGTAACCCTCCTACGCGTTCCCAGCTCTATGCATGTGATGCCCCTGAATGGGTGCCACTCCCCTGGACCGTGTAGGGTGAAGCATGCATGATCCAGGTGTATAGCACCCTTCAGGACCGGCTCCCCGGCTACCCTCTCAGCCCTAGCCTCCCTGGTCAGCGTGTATACTCCCAGCCTGTCGTGGCCGTCTCCCCGGGCGATGTATATCAGGTCCTCGATGGGGTCATAGAGGACCTCGCTGACCTCCCCCGCCCAGTATCTGGGGTCGTGTATAGACTCCTTCCATAGCAGCCTGACTGCCTGCTCCCTAGTGTCATACACG
>JALWGG010000182.1 GCA_027013765.1 Acidilobaceae archaeon | reverse complement strand
TAGGAGTACTCCGAGGGGGAAGGCTTGAGGTCCTTGAGGAGCTGGACGACTATATACCGGGGAAGCACAAGATGGGGGGGCAGAGCCAGAGGAGGTTCGACAGGATCATAGAACAGATGGTAGAGGACTTCTTCAAGAGGGTGGGGGAGCACGCGGCTAGACACTACCTACCACTGCTTGAGAAAGGGAGGCTTAAGGGGATAATAGTTGCAGGCCCCGGCTATGCCAAGCTAGACTTCGTCAAGGGGAAATACCTGGACTACAGGCTACAACAGCTCGTGTCCCGGGAGCTAATTGATGTAGCATACCAGGGCGACCAGGGGCTGAAGGAGGTGGTTATGAAGGCTGAGAACGTTGTCCAGGCCCAGATGTACAGGGAGGCGGTCAAGGCCCTGGAGGAGTTCAAGGCACACCTGGCAAAGAATACGGGCATGATCGTCTACGGCCCGGCAGAGGTGAAGCAGGCCCTTGAGATGGGGATGGTAAAGACTCTACTAATCCATGACGAGAGGGAGGATGTGGAGGAGTGGAGGGACGAGGCGGAGAGGTATGGGGCGAAGCCAGTGATAATCCCGCCGAGCATACCCGAGGCTGAGTGGTTCAAGAACGTGTTCGATGGGATAGCTGGCATATTAAGGTATAGGCTGAGGCGCTAGTCCCTGGCTAGGGAGTACCTGATCCTTTCAACACCCCCGATACTCTCGATATACTCTGCCGTGGAGGGGGTCACCGCATCCTTCCACCTATCATCACCCTCAGCTATAAGCCTCCTTATCCTCTCGCCCCTCCACTCATCCCTATTATAGACTGGGGGCTTGAGGACCTCCACACCCGTGTCTAGGAAGATCTTCGATATGACTGGGTTCCTAGTCATTATTGCCTCCACCCTGGGGACGTAGGAGAGGACGTAGTAGACGCTCCCGATACTAGTCTCCAGGGTCCTTATAGTGGCCGTTATAGTCTTTTCAAGCGGTATACCCCAGTCCCTCAGGCTCAACCTGATCATCTCTATCCTCTCTCCAGCGGTGAATGGGTTCCTGGGCGTATAATTCTCAGAGGCCATCCCTACTAGGAAGACGACCTCGTCATACCCCCTGCTGAGGCCCCACTCCACGATCGAGAGGTGCCCCTTATGGAAAGGCTGGAACCTGCCGAATAGGAGGAACCTCCTAGGCATCCTCAATGTACCTGCACCAGGCTACAATCTAGGATACAACCATACCTTAATTAACATGGCAACCAGGCTACAATAGCCAGGGATGCCCGGAGGCTTAGGAGGATTGAACAGGTATACCATACTAGGCGGGGAGATAGGCGAGCCAGCATCATACATGCTAGCCCTCGGAGCACTGACAATAGCAGTAGGCCGCGGCGATGTACTAGACCCGGGCTTCTACACCTCAGGATACTTCATAGGCATCCTGGCAGGATTCCTACTCCACGAGGCTGCCCATAGACAGGTGGCCAGGAGGTATGGCATGTATGCAGAGTTCATAGCATACATACCGGGGCTACTACTCACAGTAGCATCAACACTACTACCAATCATAATAATAGCGCCCGGCTACGTGAGGACCTACACATACTACGGATACACGAGAGGAGTCCTAAACTCCGTCGCCGCAGGCCCCCTGGTAAACATAGTGCTCGGCCTACTAGGAGGCATAGCATACACTATAACAGGCAACCCATGGCTCTACGGGTTCGCCTGGATCAACGGCCTCATAGCAGTATTCAACCTACTACCCGTCCCCCCACTGGATGGAGAGAAGATCCTGAGGGGAGATCCAAGGCTATGGGCTATAATGTTTATAATAGCCGTGGCAATCTACCTAACTGTATAGGAGATACACGTAAAAACTCGGAGAAACAATTACAGTGTCCTGGCAGGGGTGATCAGAGCCGTGAGAGAGATCGAGGAGGATATTGAGGAGAGGAGCCTAGAGAGGCCTGAGGAGCAGCCTGAGGACCCGAAGAAGAAGTGGGTGCTCAAAATGGTTAAAAGCGCCAAGAGGTACCATAAGCTATGCCCGTATTATGATAAGAAGACTGGCATGTGCCTGCTCATGGTTACAGTGGAGGGCACACAGGGAAGATGCGACAGGGATGGCAGGTATGATGGATGCCCGGTATTCAACAAGTTCCTGGAGAAGGTGTATGACAGTTATAAGAGCAGGAGGAAGGTCCTCCCCAACGACTTCCAGGACGTAGTCAACCAGGCATACATAATATAGGCGGCCACTAAAAACATTAGAATACGGTAAACCACCAATCCTCCTATTACCAGATTGCTAGGATAGTGGAGATTAGAATTCGCTATAGAGGTCCTCATACTCATCCAATTCCTCATAGTCCTCATAGTCGTCTACACGCATCAGATAGAAGTACCCGTACCGGTCAGCTATAACCATGTTCTCTTTCAGTAGATCGTTGAGAGCATACCTGATCTTATCCTCGCTTGCCAGCCCGGACAGGTGGCTGTGTATGTCACGTATGGTCATCTTCTCATACTCCTTAAGTAGATTCAAAATAATATTCTTTAATTCATCCTCGTTTGGCGCTGTATAGACTACAACATCCATGTCCTCATAGATCACGGATAGGTTCTTGGTAATCGAGTCCCTATTAACCCTCTCCATCCCCATGGATGACACCCTAAGCTAAACTCAATGCAGCTGGGAGCCTATATAGTTTAAACCGGCAGTGTACAGCCATCCGTAGCCACTCAGCTGGACCCTATAACTGGGGGAGGATATTATTGTTCAATTACAGATTCACGTATACCATGTGAAGCGTTTAGGCATAGCTTATAACTCTTGATATACAATATATATTATAAATATGGTGGTTGAGATGGGCGGGGATGTAGCACTAGGCGTGGAGATTGACCTATCCCATGTCCCAGTAAAGCCCGTGGGGGCCAAGGAGGTTAGGGAGCTTGAGATAGCCCTGATAATCGGGACAATGTTCAGGCCAGACGTCATAGAAGAGGTTATGGAGCCCAAGGAGTTCACCACGTGGCTCGACAGCCTTGCAGTAGCCGCCGGGGCTCTTGCAAGGGAGAAGGCGGGATACACTATATCTAGGATCGCGGAGGAGCTCGGCAGGACTGAGACTACAATAAGAAACCACCTGCAGGGCAAGACGAAGGCCGGAAAGCTTGTCAGGGAGACGTATGACATGCTTAAGACGGGCAAGCTAAAGCTAGCCCTACCCCTCCCCGCTGGCAGGGAGATTGAGAGGCTTAGGAGCGAGAATGAGAGGCTAAAGACCGTTATAAGGGAGGTTAGGGAACAGCTAATAAGCCTGGCAGACAGGCTCAAGGACCTCGGCTAGGTGTAGAACCAGATGTCTAGGGAGCAGAAGATACCCTTCCCCAGGATATTTATCCTACACTACAAGCCCTCCTCAGGCTGTAAATTCTTCGAGGTAAAGGAGCAGGACGGATACTATATAGCGAGGTGCAGGGTCCTAGGGAGGTATCTAGTCAAAGGCTCCGTATACAAGTGCGAGAAGTTCTGGGAGGAGTGCCCCTTCAGGAAGATTGCACTACGCATGTCAGAATCCTAGAATGCTAACCCCTTACCCTCCTAACACTTATTCCAAGCTCCCTAGCCTTCTCCCTAAGCTCACCCGATATACGTGGCCCAGCACCATACAGGACCAATACTGGCTTGAGCCCCCTCTCCTTAGCAGCTGCCGATAACTTGTCTAGCAACTCCTCAGGGGGCTGCCCTGATTCCTGGAACACTTTCACCCCTAGACCCTCCCCCTTCCTCCTGGCAACAAAGTCTAGGTCCTCCGCTAGTACCATGTCCACCTGGTACCCTGCAGACCTGTAGAGGCCCGCGACCTTTCCTGGGACTCCATACTTCATTGCCAGCAGCTTCGCCTCGAAGGCCTCCCTACCCGTGGTCACCTCTATCCCCTCCTCGACAATGTAGCCGTGCCCGTATATATACCTCATACCTATCCAGGCTTGACTATAGTCCCCGTGGTCCCGGCGAGGACCTCAAGTGCCCTGTCCAGCGGCCCTATATGGGCTGTTCCACGAGTCTTCTCAACGAATTCTATTGCAGCAGCCACCTTGGGCCCCATGCTTCCAGGCGGGAAGTGGCCCATCCTGTACAGGTGCTTCAACTCCGAGACTGTAACCTCTGTAAGCCACCTCTGCCCGGGCCTCCCATAGTTTACAGCTACCCCAGGGACGTCTGTGAGTATCACCAGCCTCCTGGCACCGATCGTGTATGCCAGGAGACTTGACGCCAGGTCCTTGTCAACAACAGCATCCACCGGTTCAAGTGTATCATCGAGTACAGGTATACCCCCGCCACCCACTGCAACCACTATTATCCCAGCCTCTGCCAGCCTAGCTATGTATGCTGCCTCCAATACCCTGACCGGCTTCGGGCTGGGGACCACCCTCCTATACCCGCCCCTGGGGTCCCTCTTTAGGATCCATCCAAACTCCCTCGCGAGCCTCCTAGCCTCCTCCTCGCTGTAGTAGGGTCCGATGGGCTTTGAGGGGTTTGAGAACTCAGGGTCATCCCTCCTAACGGTAACCCTGGTAGGCACGGCGAGGACCTCCCTCCCACCCATTAGCTGGGATAGGCTGTGCTGGAGGAGGAAGCCGATCCAGCCCTGAGTCATTGCAACTGCCAGGTATAGGGGCTGTCGAGGCCTGTCCTTGGGTAGCATCTCGAAGGCTTCAAGGAGGTACCCGACCTGGGGACCGTTTCCATGCGTTATTACCGCATTCACATCCCTTAGAGCCCTGGATAGTATCGCTGCAGCTTTAGATACAGTATCCCATTGCTCCTCGATGGTGCCCCTTTGGCCCTTCCTTAACAGTGCATTGCCTCCGAGCGCTATTACGGTGAGCATGAATCCAGCATCACCTGTTCAGCTTCGGCAACGCCTTCTCCAGGAACCTGTCTACTACTTCACTCATGCTTGGCCCTTCAACTATATTGATCTCGTATATAACCCTTACTATAGGCTTATCGACATTTACTATCCTTGAAAGGTCTATCGGCGTGCCGGAGACTATTACATCCGCTGGTATGGAGCTCAGGGTCTCCTCAAGGTCGCGTATCTGCTCCGGTGTATAGCCAGTGCTGGGGACTACCGCCGCCATGTGGGGGTACTCCTCATACATCCTCCTTATCACCCCTACAGCGTAGGGCCTAGGGTCGACTATCTCCCCGGCTCCATACTTCCTTGCAGCAACCAGCCCAGCGCCGTAGGGGGCTCCTCCATGGGTTACGGTGGGTGAGTCCTCTACAACCACCACTCGCTTACCCTTTATCATGCCTGGATCCTCTACAGACACCCTGCTCTCTGCAAGTGATATCGACGCGGATGGGTTCAACCTCTTGATATTAGCCACGACCCTGTCTATATTCTCCCTGGGGGCCTGGTCGACCTTATTCACTATCACATGATCCGCCATCCTTACATTGACCTCCCCCGGGAACGCGTCGGCCTCAAGCCCGGGCCTCAAGGCGTCTGCAACAGCGATCACATAGTCTGGCTCTATGAATGGCCAGTCATTGTTACCCCCATCCCATAGTATTACATCTGCCTCCCTCTCGGCCAGTGCGAGGATCTTCCCGTAATCAATCCCGGCATACACCGGTATCCCCTGTCTTAGATAGTGTTCATACTCCTCCCTCTCCTCAACCGTTACGTGGTACCTATCCAGGTCCTCCAGGGTCTCGAACTTCTGGACAACCATCTTGGTTAGGTCCCCGTAGGCCATTGGATGCCTTATGGGGGCTACCCTGAATCCCCTGCCCCTGAGCTCCTTGAGGACTGCCCTGGATACACTACTCTTACCAGCCCCCGTCTTGACTGCCGTCACAGCTATTACAGGCTTCGAGGATGGGAGCATAGTCTCCCGGGGGCCCAGGATCTTGAATGAGGCTCCAGCCGCCAGCACCCTGCTTAGCCTCTCCCCCACCTCTCTATACGTTAAGTCGCTGTATGATAATACAACCAGATCCACGCCCCACCGCCGTATATACTCCTCTAGGAGGTCCTCAGGGACTATCGGTATCCCAGAGGGGTACAGCTTCCCTGCCAGCTCCGGGGGGTAGCGCCTCCCCACGATGCCTGGTATCTGGGTTGCAGTGAATGCAACCACCCTGAAGCTGGGGTTATCCCTGTATACAACGTTGAAGTTATGGAAGTCCCTTCCGCCAGCACCCATAATGAGTACTCTGACAGGCCTCATCAAACCCACCACCCCGGATAGATTGCGCGGGGGGAAATAAAATAGGGCATGTAGGATTAAGCATAAATCCCTTATAGAGTGGGTGGTAGGAGTAGTAGGCTGGTGCATGTATATTGGCTAGGAAGAGGGGACAGAAGGAGAGGGGCGAGATCGGTTCAAAAACCAGCTGGATCCTGGACTTCCTATATAGGCATGGGAACCTGTGGACCCTGATCGTCGTTGCACTGCTAACCGTGGTGGGCGCGTATATAAGGCTCCTCCCAGGCCTTAGATACGGTCTTGAGCTTGACGCCAACGACCCGTGGATAGCCTACTGGATAGCGGAGCAGTTCCACAACAACGGGCTCCTGGCATTTGATAGTATACGCGGTGTGAAGGAGTTCTGGTGGCCCTATGGCAGGGACTTCCTTACACAGGAGTACATAGGCGTTTCATGGCTGGCCGCCGCCACATACCCTATAGGGCAGCTGCTGGGGCTGACGCTCAAGGAATGGCTTGCATTGTTCCCGGTATTCGCGGGCACGATAACAATCCCGCTGGCATACATACTGGTTAAGGAGGCTACCGGGAGCAGGATAGGCGGGATCGTGTCAGCAATGATCTTCAGCCTATATCCGGGCGCCATAGTGAGGACCACGGTGGGCTTCGTGGAGAAGACTGGTATAGCTGTCCCCATACTCACACTATACTATATACTACTCCTCAGAGCCCTGAAGGAGGGTGACGAGAGGAGGAGGCTCATAACCGGTGTGCTGGCGGGGTTGACTGGCGGGGTAATAAGCTTCTTCTGGGGAGGATTCGACCTAGCACTGATATCGGCGGGGCTCATAATGATCCTAGACCCCCTGCTATTCAGGCCTAGCAGGGATAGGATGAAGCTGTACCTAGCACTAGCAATGTCAATGGCACTGGTTGTATCAGTCAACCCCGCTATAGGCCCCCAGTACCTCATAACCAATATCGGGGTCGTGCTCCCCCTAGGCCTGGTAATATACCTGCTAGCCCTCCACTGGAGTACACGGGGCCTACCACTACTAGGGTCATACACCCCCAAGAAACACCTATGGCTGGTAGCAACCCTCGTGGTAGCAGGGGTAATAGTCATCAACAGTGGCATGCTCCACGTAAGCGGCAGGATTCTCATGGCACTAGGCGTGAGGAACCTCAGCCCCCTGGCAGAGAGTGTCCAAGAACACCAGCCCCTGCCATGGAACGCCATATTCACGAACTACGGCGTGCCACTACTAGTATTCCTACTGGGATTCATATACTACCTCTACAGGGTCTACAGCGGGGATAGGAGAATAACCGATATAATCCTGCTCCCCCTCTTCACACTAACCCTATTCCTAGTATACGCTAACAAGCAGCTAGCATACTTCACACAGATGGCATCCTTCTACGTATCCCTAGGGGCAGGCCTATCCTTGGGCGTGGTCAGCGAGGGCGCCTTCAGGGAGGTTAAGGTTAAGAAGAGGAGAAGCATAGAGCGGGACCCCATAAAGATAATGATTGCAGGATTCCTACTACTCATCATCGCATTCAGCAGCGGCTACTACGGCTACAACGCATACAGGAGTAACGCCCACAAGGCCCCAATGATACTAACCGGGGGGCTAGGCACGCTAACCCTATCCACACCCCAGGGGACGCCACGGATCGTTGTCCCCCTAAACAAGGCATGGATAAACATGCTAGACTACATAAAGAACAACACGAGCAAGGATGCATTGATCGTATCATGGTGGGACTACGGGTATTGGATAACAGTCAACACCGACAGGAAGACCCTAGCAGATGGAGCCACAGCCAACGAGACCCAGATCAGGCTGCTGGCCCAGATACTCACAGGCACCGAGGGCGACGCCAACTATATACTAAAGAACAAGATCGGGGCGGAGCCAAACAACACATACATCCTCTTCTATGAGGTATATAGGGGGCAATATGACAAGACGCAGGGAACCGTGGTAGTGTTCCCAGAACCCCTCATAAGGAGCCCCAGGAGCCTTGGAACAACATTCGGCGTAATAACGCATGGAGCCGCCGACTTCGCGAAGTCCTTCCAGATGCTTAAGATATCCTACAAGATACCCCCATTTACAGAATCATCACTATTCACAGCATACTCTACAGAGGTTGTAGACGATTTCGGCACAAAGTGGGTCCACTTCCCGGGATTCATTGGGATCCCTGAAGAGAACAGGACCAGGGTGCTGAATACTCTAATCTACAAGTTGGGCATGTATGGTCTCACTTACCTAAATAAGAGAGACGTAGTGATAACAGACAACAACTGCCAGTTCCTGGCAAACACCACCCTTGTATTCCCGGCGGTGATAGCATACCAGACGGCCAACGGCGGGTTGAAGCCGCAGATGGTTGTCCCCGGCGAGCCAAAGTCATTCGTCCCGGAGGCGATCTCTGTGGGGTGCCCCATAGTGTCTGAATCTGGGAACACCGTCACATTCGTCTCCGTGGTCGTCTACCTCTACAAGTGGACCGGGTAAGATTAAATCCAGAAGCCTCCAGCAATAAGGCAATGGCGGCGGGTGTATAATAGATGCCATGGAGCATACTAGTCCTTTTAAGGGAGGATCCGGACAAGCTTAGGGAGTATGTTAAGAAGAGGCTAATGGACCCCTCACTAGTGGATAGGGCATATAGCCTAGACAAGAGGTGGAGGGAACTACTTACAAGGGTCAACGAGGCAAGGCATAGGCACAACGTAGTTAGCAGGTCTATAGGCAAGGCCAGGCCGGAGGAGAGGAAGAAGCTTATAGAAGAGGCTAGGAAGCTCCTGAAAGAGCTTGAGGCTCTTGAGGCCGAGTTGAAGAAGGTGGAGAGCGAGAGGAATGAAGCCCTACTATCCCTTCCCAACATAGTGGATGACGATGTTCCTGTGGGCGGCGAAGAAGCTAGTGTCCCGATAAGATTCTGGGGGAAGCCTAGGGTGTGGAAGGGCCACCTAGACCAGTTCCTTGAGCAGACTGAGAGGTATGGATTCAAGGTAGACTACACGCTGGTAGATGAGAAACCGGTAGGACACGCTGATATGCTGGAAAACGTTCTTAGGCTGGGAGACACACTCAAGGCTGGAGAGGTCGCAGGATCCAGGTTCTTCTACCTGTATGAGGACCTCGTCTGGCTGGACATGGCGCTGCTACTATACGCTATAGATAAGCTGACGCAGAAGGGATACATACTAGTGGAGCCACCATACATGCTGAGGGGTAGCATAATAACTAGTGTCATAGACATTGAAACGTTCAAAGACGCCATATACAAGATAGAGGATGAGGACCTCTACCTGATAGCAACAGCCGAGCACCCACTAGCAGCACTATACTACAAGGAGGAGCTATATGACGATGAACTACCCAAAAAATTCCTAGGAGTAAGCCCATGCTTCAGGAAGGAGGCGGGAGCGGGGAACCGGGATCTAAAAGGGATCTTCAGAGTACACCAGTACCACAAAGTGGAACAGATCATATACTCAACGCCGGAGGACAGCCGTAGGATGCATGAGGAGATAACTGAGAACGCCAGAGAACTCATAGAGGGTCTAGGGCTGCCATACAGGATAGTCAACATAGCCTCAGGAGACCTGGGTG
>JALWGG010000181.1 GCA_027013765.1 Acidilobaceae archaeon | reverse complement strand
AGACATGTGCTAGATAAAAGTCCTCTCCAACCCTTAATCCAGAGCCCTCTTCAAGGACCCCTCTGACAAGTCCCCCGGTAGCCCCTGGAGGGAGTGTGGATTCCACCACAACAAGCATGCCCCTTCTAAGCCTACGGCTAATAGCTCTGGATACATCAGCCACATAGCTCAAATCAGCGACACCATTCTTTATGGGAGTGGGAACATCGATCAATACTGCGTCACTACCATCTAACGCAATATCAATATCAGTAGTAGCACTAAGTAGCCCTCTAGAAACGACCTCAGCCAGGAGCCCGCCTAGACCCGGCTCATTAATGTATGAGACTCCCCTATTAATAGAATTAACCTTAAAGCCGTCCACATCTACGCCGACAACCCTAACCCCCCTACTGGCAAATACAACAGCGGTAGGAAGACCAACATAACCAAGGCCTATGACTGATATTGCATCTATAGGCGTGCCCACCTTGACCCCCTATCTACAATGCCCTTATACTCCGGTAAATGCCGTATTACCTCCACCCTAATTATATCTCTATACTATACTCCTCACCGATTACCCAGGTAACTATTCAGCTATACCAAATACTCATACCAGACCCGGAGGTGGTGTAGGAAGTTTACTGGATATATACCGTATTTCAGGTAAGATTTAAAATTGACTGTAATTATTAATAAATAGTTTGATACCGGGATGATGGGTGGGGATTGGAGAGGCGGGCGTGCCGATCCACGTTATTATACTGTCATAAGTGAAAAATACGTTACAGAGGGTGCTGTAGAGGACTTTGAAACTGTAGGTTTAGATAAGGTTTTGGGGAAGATCGAGGCTATTATCAAGAGTCTTAAAGAGGAGAGGAAAGAAGAGGCCACTGAGAATCGATTATATGGGATAGAGGGTGCAGTAGTTCCAACAGTACCGAACCTGCTGGTCATTGAAGGGCTGCCGGGTTCAGGGAAAAGCACTATAATCCTTAACTATGTTATGAGGCAGGCATACCTTCTGGAGCAGTATCTAAAATTTGGTAGGGGGAAGCCAGACATTATCCCATTAGATATAATCTACCCTGCACTCATGCCAGCGGGAGACCACCCACTAGGCTGGGTCTATGACAGGTTCCATGAGCTGTTAGAGAAGATCTTCATCCAGTATGCAAGGATGGAGCTTGAGGACCTATATGAGAAACTCAGAGACCTAAGAGCAGCTGCAATGCTAGCACTGGCAGAGAACTTCCGGACACCCATCTCCTACCTAGCTGGAACCCTCGAAGAGCTGGTGGATAACATATTTAGCGTAAGCTACTCCGGAGCCCTCTTAGTAGATAAATATGTTAAATTCGCTTCGAGCATGAGACGCCAGCTAGGCCTTGGAGACTCCCTGATACTAATAGCCTTCGACGACATCGACACAAGGACGGATCTTCTCTATGAAATCCTCCTTGCATGCAGGCTGCTGAGCGTAGACACAAGGACACTATGCCTTCTCGGCGTGTCTAAAGACATGGATCTAAAAGCTGTTCTTAAGACTGAATATGCTAGGCTAGTAACTGCAAACATAGATTCTAGGCTAGGTGTAAGAGTCCTGAGCGACGATGATATTCATAAGCTAAACAGGCTAACAGATCAATTGGCAGAGAACCTCCTAGATAAAACATTAAGAACAGCCATACACATTGAAATACCCGAGCTGGGCATTGAGGAGAGTCTAGAGTTCAAACCCCTAATAATGACCAGCAGAGGCGCTGAGACATATAAAGATTCTCTCGGGAGCATCCTCAAGCAAATAACTATACCAGGAACGGCATATAGCTTGAACATGCTAGACATCATATGCCCATTCTATCCAAACACACCAGAATGTAGATATAAAGACTGCGAGGATCTCACCTACACCAGCTTACTACCATCAACCATGAGAGAGCTAACAAAGTTGACACTCAACTTAGCAGAAGCCCGTAGAGAGGAGGGCAACAAACAGCTGAAGCTGGCTTTGAAAGCCTTCTCCAGGGCAAAGAGCATTACAAACCCCCCTAGAACCGAGGTTTTGGCTCACATGATTCTAGACAATTCTAAAGTGACGGTCTATATAGTTCCCAGCAGATTCGCAACAGCTAGGGAGCGTGGCAATATACTCGGGATCCTAGAAAAAGACTTGAATGTACTTAGCAAACCACCCGAAGGGCCTCTAAAAGGTGGTAGACTAGAACAGCTCTGCAATATTTCAACTCATTGCAAGACAGTAGACTTATTTAAAATAAGATATGATGGTAAAGCATTATCATTAAGTATTATATCTCCTATAGGCCTAGTTGATATATTAGTATATTATGTCTTAAAGAGGACTCTTTACAATTATGTAAGAGAAAATATACCCATATTTATTTCTAATAAACAAGATGCATACTTAATAGGAGTACTAATACCAATTTACACTATGATAAGCCTCACTATAGCAACAATGTTTTTCGACCAAACATGGAGGGGTGAGATACAAAAGAGGCTTTGCGGATACCCTGATTTGTGGAGTAATATAAAGGTGAGCGTGTCCAGCTTTGTATCTTCTAGTAGCATTAATAAACAAGAAGATGCTAAAAGAGATGAAATTAGTGACCTGCGGAGGTCTCTTCTCGACCTACTCAATGTTGGAGAAGAGAGATTTTGTAGTGAGCTTGCTGATTACTTCAAGAAATTAGTTAAAATATGGAGGTATTCACTACGTCAAAAGAGTACTAATGATTTTATAAGAGGATTATATAAGGGGATAGAAATTGTTGAAAATATTATTAAAGATTGTAGATAAAGACTCAAGATTATTTGAGAGTTCGATGATCGTGGTTGAGCGAGACCTATAGCGGTGGCATCGGCTTCAGGGAAGAATGTTTACCTAAATTAGGTGGGGGGTATGGTAGCATCTTCCAGAGAGTACCTGGTCGAGGATGCCGTGAAGGCTATTTGCACACTCCATTATCTTAGGGGGGCTTGGGAGTCGCTTTACAGGGGTCAATGCAGGTTTCCCCTCCAGGATTCTTTACTTTTGGAGGGCCACGGTGTTTACTCCCCGTTAAATGCTTTCGACACGAGTATCCTGAAGGAGGTATGCAGGGCCAAGACGAGTACCA